>CADCTO010000177.1 GCA_902805585.1 uncultured Armatimonadota bacterium
AGCACGCCAGGTTCGCCACGTTCACTGCCGCCGACCTGGAGGCGACGCTGACCGTGCCGGCGGGCTACTACGCCGCCGCCTACCGGTTCGTCCTGACCGCCTGAGCCGCGGGACGGTTCCGCTACCTCGGCGGGGCGCCGGACTGACGCGCGCCCGCGCGCATCAGCGCCCCGCCAACGAGCAGGAAGAGCACCCCGGAGGCCAGGAACGCGAGGTCCCACGCGAGCGGGTTCGGGCTGCGGGGGCGCACGTGGTGGATCTGCAGCAGGTGGTGGTCGATGATCCCCTCGACCAGGTTGAACAGCCCCCAGCCGGCCAGCAGGCCGCCCGCGAAGACGCGCCCGGACCAGTGGGCGCCGGGCCGCCCGCCCGCGCGGAACAGGGCGACGCACCCGGCGAGGGTGAGCAGCAGGGTGCCCAGGTGGAAGTAGCCGTCCATCACGTTCTTGCGCTGGAGGTCGGCGATGGAGCGCGGCTGGCACGTCCACTGCGTGCAGATCAGGTGGTGCCAGTTCAGGATCTGGTGCAGCACGATCCCGTCGATGAACCCGCCGAGCCCCAGGCCGAGCAGCAGCTAGGCGAGAACGAGCGGGCGCGACGACGTGTCCGCTGCGCGCCCCGCCTCTGCCCCCAGAAAAGCGGCCATGCTAGGCCCGCGCCTCGTCGCGCGCCTTGCGAAGCACGTCGGAGGAGGCCCGCAGGCCGTCCCGCTCGTCGTCGCTGAGCGGGATCTCGATCACGCGCTCGACGCCGCCCGCGCCGACGACGCAGGGCAGGCTCAGGTACACGTCCGCGATCCCGTACTGGCCGCTCAGGCGCGTCGAGACCGGCAGGACGGCGTGCTCGTCGCGCAGGATCGCCTCGCAGATGCGGCGCACGCAGGTCGCGATGGCGTACGACGTGTTGCCCTTGCGCTCGGCCACGGCGGGCCCGGCCTGGCGCACCCGGCGCAGCAGGTCCGCAAGGTCGAGCGCGACGTCGGGCCCGGCGAACTCCCCGAGCGGCACGCCCGCCACGCGCGCCCCGCTCCACACCGCGATCTCCGAGTCCCCGTGCTCGCCCAGGATGAAGGCGTCCACCGCGCGCGCCTCGACCCGCAGCGTGTCGGCCAAAAGCTGCCGCAAGCGTGCCGTGTCCAGCACCGTTCCCGACCCGATGACCCGCTGCCAGGGCAGCCCGCCGTCCTCCTGAGCGACCTGCGCCAGCACGTCCACGGGGTTGCTGGTCATGACCACGACGCCCCCGAAGCCCCGCTTGACCAGTTCCCCGACGCACTCGCGCACGATGGGCGCGTTCTGGCCGACGAGGTCCAGGCGCGAGCGTGACTCGCCGGGCTTCGACGTCGCCCCGGCCGTGATGACGGCGACGGCGCTCGCCGCCGCGTCGTCGTAGTTCCCGGCCCAGACGGCGACCGGCGGGCCGAGCGGCACGGCGTGCTCCAGGTCCATCGCCTCGCCCTCGGCCTTTTCGGGCGCGCTGTCGAGCAGGACGATCTCGCGCACCAGCTCGCTCTGGAGCAGCGCGTACCCGGTCGCCGCGCCCACGGCGCCGCTCCCGATGATGGCGACGCGGTTGGAGCGGACCGGGCGGGCCTCAGCGGTGTCGGCGTTCGTGGACATCAGCGCCGCCGGCTCACGACGCCCCACAGGGCCAGCGCGGCGCCCGCCGCCGCCAGAGCGGGGATCGCCAGCCGCGACACGCTCATCCCGCCGCCGCCTCCCGAGCCGCCGGGCCGGGAGGCTTTCCTCGTCGCCGGCACCACCGCGAGGTCCGGCACCAGGGCGAGCAGCCGGTCCGCCGCCTCCCGCTCCTCGCCCGCCAGTGCCTCGGCGAGCGCGGTCGTTTCCGCGTCCCCGACGCCGTCGGCGTAGGCTTTCAGCGACGTGTACATGCCGACCTCGAAGTGCGAAAGGGTGTAGGCCTTGATGACGTCCTGCGTGTGCTTGTCCGCCTTGTCGTGGAACGCGTTGGCCAGCCGGTGCCCCTTGGCGAGCCCCGCGTTCAGCGCGTTCTTGCCCGGCTGGACCTGCCCGCCCAGCGCTTCGATCCGGGACCGGAGCCGGTCGATCTGGGTGCGGGCCACGCCGGCCAGATCCCGGGCGATCCGCTTCACCTCGGGGTCTTTGGCCCGGTCGGCGATGTCCTGGAGGGCGACGAGCCCGCCCTCCTCGGTCGCGTGCGCGTCGTTCAGATAGCGCAGCAGGCGGTGCTGCGTGTCTTCCTTTGCCATATGCTGTTTCCTTTGCTACCGGCGCCGGCGCCGCTTTGTAGATCGCGCGCCGGG
>CADCTO010000178.1 GCA_902805585.1 uncultured Armatimonadota bacterium
CATCTCGCGGTGTTCGAAGACGCCCCCGCCCATCGGGTAGATCGGTTGCGCCACCGTCCACAGGTCGGTCCACGTGAGGCGGCCCCCCTCGCGCCGGATCGTGACCACGTTGTCCGGCGTCCGCTGGTACCGGCCAACGTAGCGGTCCAGTTCGGCGGCGGTCGCCGGGACCGGGCGCAGAGGGTCGGGCAGGTAGTCCTTCCACCCGTACACCGACGCCACGGCGCGGGTCGCCTCCAGCAGGAACTCTTCGTCGCCGTCCGAGTTGTACAGGATCACCGCGCCGTCGCCGGTGGCGGGGTCGAACATCAGGCGCGAGCGGAACCCGGCGTTGAGGCCGTCGTGGTAGGCGTAGACCGTCTCGCCGGGGGCGCCGGTCCGGCTCATCCCCATCAGCCCGACCGCCTGGTCCTTCTGCGTGTTCCGCCGGTTCGCCCACGCGACGCGGTCCCACGGCTCGCGGTCGCGCACCACCGGCGTCACCAGCAGGCGCGCGGTGTCGACCTTCAGGAAGTCGCTCCGTCCGTGCAGCGAGCCGTAAAGTGCTTCTACCAGACGGGCCAGGTCCGCGGCGCTGGTGTACAGCCCGCCCGCGGCGGCGAACGGGCTCAGCCGCCGCCCCTTGAAGTAGGACTCCTGCGAGGTGGGCACGGCGGCGGCGGCGCGCAGGGCGGGGGGCAGGCCCTGGACGAAGGTGCTCCGCTTCATCCCCAGCGGCCGGAGCACCAGGTCGTCCGCGGCTTCGGCGAAGGGCCGCCCGGTCACGTCCTCGATCACCTGCTGGACGATGACGTAGCCGCCGCCGGAGTAGCGCCACGGGCCGCCGGGTTCGGCCACGACCCGGATCGGATCGTTCGTGGCGGGCGGCGACCCGTCCAAAATCTGGCGCGGGGTCGGCAGCGGTTCCCCGTCCAGGTAGCCCCACATCCCGCCGGCGTTCACGCCGGCCGTGTGGGACAGCAGGCGCCGCAGGGTGACGGGCGTCTTGCGCGTGAACGCGTTGTCGGGCAGCTTCCACGAGCGGAGCAGGTCGTTGACCGGGACGTCCAGGGAGAGCCGGCCCTGGTCGACGAGCCGCAGCACGGCGACCGCAGTGACGGCCTTGCTGACCGAGCCGGCGTCGAACAGGGTGTCCGGGGTGACGGGGCGTCCGGTGCGCGGGTCGGCGGTCCCGTATCCCCGGGTCCACTCCGCCCGCCCGCCACGCAGGACGGCGATCTGGACGCCGGGCACGCCGTAGCGGCGCATGCGGTCCCGCAGGCGCCAGCCGGGCTCGCCGGCCACGGGGGAATCGGGCAGCAGGCCGTTCTCCACGCGCCCGATCCGGCGTGCCGCGGCGGGGTCCTCCTGTCGCACCTGTGCCGCGGCGGCCGGGGCGCCGGCGGCGAGCAGCGCACAGACGACGGGGGCACAGACGACGGGGGCACAGACGGCGGCAGCGAAGAGGAGGGTTGTCGATACGGTTTGGGCTCTCATGCTCCCACGATAGCCCCGGTTCGGACTCGGCGCTTGAACGCGCTTAACATTCCGTGAGTCCCGTGGGTCCCGGGCGCGCGGGACGCACGCGCCGGGCGTACTCCGAGGGCGGCGGCGGCCCCGGCCGATGGTCGAACGATGCGCGCATGCTGTCGTATCTCCTTGGTGGGATGCTGGCCGACGTGCGGTTCACCACGCTGACCCCGTGTTTCAGCGCCGCCCACCATCCGATTTTGCCGCACCACCACGGCAGAGTGGCCCCGTACCACGCGCGCGCAGCCACCTGGTTACCCGCGGGAAGGGTGGTTGCTGCGGCCATGATCATGGCCACAAAAACAGAAATCAGGCGTTTCATGGTCTCAGCGTACGGAAAAAGCGCAGCGACCGCTTGAACCGGCTTAGCCCGACCGAAACAACTTTGGGGCACGGCGGAACTGACGCGCGTATTCCGACGGGGTCATGCCGATCTGGCGCCGGAACGTGCGCGTGAAGTGGGCCTGGTCGGCAAAGCCCGCCTCCAGGGCGATGTCCGTCAGCGTGCGCTCCGTCGTCGCCACCTGCCGGCAGGCCGCCTCGATACGGCGGCGGCGCACGCAGTCGCCCACCGTTTCGCCGAAACGGCGCCGGAACGCGCGGGCCAGGGACACCGGATGGACCCCGACCGCGGCGGCGATCTGCCCGAGTTCGGGCGGCGCGGCCGCGTAGGTGTCGCATACCATTTCGCGCGCCCGGAGCAGCCAGGCGGGGGCGCGGCTCCCGCTGCTCGTCGTCACGCCGGGCACCCGCCGCAGTTCACCGAGGGTCTCC
>CADCTO010000179.1 GCA_902805585.1 uncultured Armatimonadota bacterium
CGCTACGCGGGGGGCGAACTGACGCTCCAGGAGTCGGAGATCGCGCACGCCGCGTGGTTCACGCGCGACGCCCTGCCCGAGCTTCCGCCACCGCTGAGCCTGTCGCGTCAGATGATCGACACGTGGGCCGCCCGCGGGCGGGTCGGCCCGTAGGTGTTGTATAGTAGCAGAGATTGGCGGCCGGAAGCGGCGCCGCCCCCGTTTAAGGAGTAGACATGGATTGGATTTTACACGTTGACGACAAACTCGTCGAACTGGTGGCCCGGTACGGCGTCTGGACGTACGGCATCCTGTTCGCCATCATCTTCGCCGAGACCGGCTTCGTGGTCACCCCGTTCCTGCCCGGTGACTCCCTGTTGTTCGCGGCGGGCGTGCTCAGCAACAAGGGCAGCCTGAACGTCGTCGTGCTCTGTGTCGTGCTCTTCGTCGCCGCCGTCCTCGGCGATACCGTCAACTACATGATCGGCCAGTACTTCGGCGCCCGCCTGACGAACAACCCGAAGTCACGACTGATAAAACGGGAACACCTGGAGCGCACGCACGCCTTCTTCGAGAAGCACGGCGGCAAGACCATCATCCTGGCCCGCTTCGTGCCGATCGTGCGCACGTTCGCCCCGTTCGTCGCGGGCATGGGCAGCATGCGGTACGGCCAGTTCGTGCTCTTCAACGTGGTCGGCGCGCTGTTATGGGTCGGCCTATGCGTGCCCGCCGGCTACCTCTTCGCCAACCAGCCGTTCGTCCGGGACCGCTTCGAACTGGTCGTGCTCGCCATCGTGGGCCTGTCCGTCCTCCCGATGGTCGTCGAGTTCATCCTGCACAAGCGCAACGCCGCGCGCCACGGCGCCGCCGCCAAAGAAGCGCTGTAAGCAACACCGACCCCCTCCAGCAAGCCGCCGGGAAATCTTCCCGGCGGCTTTTTTGTTCCGCCTCGCACCGCGCCCGTGGAGTCACCAGACAGGTGAGGCGTCCGGAAGACGGACACTGTGACACACAGATTATCTGAAGCGAGGGCAGGAGCAATGGCAACCGTGGTGAAGGAAGCGCGATACGTTCTGACCAACATCGCCGCCAACAACAACAAGTTCTGGAACATCCGCCTGTTCGACGACGGCGCCTGCGAAACGCACTGGGGGCGCGTGGGCGAGGACGGCCAGCGCAAGACGTTCTCCGGCTGGAGCGAGCACGCCGTGGACGCCAAATGCCGCGAAAAAGAAGGCAAGGGCTACCGGCCGCAGAAGACGCTGGGCGGCACCCAGGCCGACAAAACGGTCCAGGGCGAGAAACTGGCCGAGGTGGCGAGCACGCAGATCGAGACCGACTCGGCCGAGACGCTGAGCCTGGTGACCTACCTGGCCCGGATCAACGTGCACAACATCCTGCAATCGACCACGCTCCAGTACGACACCAGCCGGGGCACCTTCTCCACCCCGCTGGGCATCGTCACGCAGGACGCCATCACGGAGGCGCGCGGCCTGCTGATCGACCTGGGCGGCTTCGTCCAGGCCGGGGACTACGGGCACTCCTGCTTCCTGCCCAAACTCAACGACTACCTCATGTTGGTGCCGCAGAACATCGGGCGGGCCAAGCCGGACCCCAAGCTCCTGTTCCCCGACATCGAGGCCGTCCGGGCGCAGAACAACATCCTGGACTCGCTGGAAGCGAGCCTCCAGATGGTGTTGTCGGCTCCCAAGGACACCGCGGAGCCCGTCGTTCCGAAACTGTTCGAAGCGCGCCTGCAGCTGGTGGAGGACGAAAAGGAGATCGCGCGCATCCGGGCCAAATACCGGGCCACGCAGCAGTCGATGCACGCCTGCGCCCACCTGGACGTGAAGCGGGTCTTCCGGGTCGAGATCGGCTCGATGCACCGGGCGTTCGAGGAAGAGGGCAGCAAGATCGGCAACGTCAAGGAACTGTGGCACGGGACCAAGGCGTCCAACCTGCTGTCCATCCTGAAGAGCGGCTTCTTCATCCCGCCGACGAACGCGCCCTACGTGACCGGCCGGATGTTCGGCAACGGCGTGTATTTCTCGGACCAGTCGACCAAATCGCTCAACTACGCCTACGGCTACTGGGACGGCAAGCGCGAAGAGAAGTGCTACATGTTCCTGAACCGCGTCGCCATGGGCCGCGAGTTCGTGCCGAAGGGGCCGTCGAGCAACCTGCCCGCCCCGAACACGGACAGCACGTTCGCCAAAGCCGGCGCGTCCGGTGTCGCCAACAACGAGATGATCGTCTACAAAACCTGCCAGATCGACCCGCAATACCTCGTCGAGTTTGGCCC
>CADCTO010000180.1 GCA_902805585.1 uncultured Armatimonadota bacterium
ACGGACTTGACGATTTCGGCTTCGTGCCGGAAGTGGTGCGGCTCGGAACGAGTCGCGGAGCATAAGGAGGGCTTTGTGATGGAACGTACGAATATGCTGGACCCGCTTGAGAGCGCCGACGCGCCCGAAGTGTCGGTCGTCACCCCGTCCCGGTTCGAGGACCGGGCGGCGATGATACTCGCCGGGCTCAAGGAGCGCTACACCTTCGAGAACATGGGCGAGATCCCCGCGCAGTGGGGACGCTTCGCGCCGCAGATCGACGCCCTGCCGGGCAAGGTCGGGCGGGACGAGTACGGCGTGATCGTGAACACGCCGGAGGGGAACGGGTTTGACTACCTGGCGGCGGTCGAAGTCTCCGACACGTCCGGGTTGCCCGACGGATTTACGCATGTAGAGGTTCCGCCCCAGCGGTACGCGGTCTTCCCGCATCCCGGCCACGTCTCCACGCTGTGCGAGACCATCGACGCCGCCTTCTCGAAGTGGCTGCCCGGTTCCGGGTACGAAGCGACCGGCGCGCCCGACCTTCTGGAGCACTACGGCGAAAACTTCGACCCCGAGATCGGTGCGGGCGACATGGAGATCTGGCTGCCCGTCAGAGGCGGGAAAGGAGCGTGATCATGAACGATGGCGAAGGGGCACGACCCGAAATCGTGTCGCGGGACGAGTGGCTCGCCGCGCGCACGGAACTTCTGGCCCGCGAGAAGGAGGTCACCCGGCACCGCGACCGGGTGAACGCCGAGCGGCGCCGGCTCCCCATGGTGCGGCTCGACAAGCGCTACGTCTTCGACGGTCCGGAGGGGAAGCGGAGCCTGGCGGACCTGTTCGACGGCCGCCGCCAGCTTATCGTCTACCACTTCATGTTCGACCCCGAGTGGGACGAGGGCTGTTCCGGCTGCACGGGGTATGTGGACGCGCTCGGCGACCTGTCGATGCTGGACGTCCGGGACACGTCGTTCGTGCTCGTTTCCCGGGCGCCGCTGGCAAAGCTCGAAGGGTACCGGGCGCGCCGGGGCTGGAGCCTCCCGTGGGTCTCGTCGTACGGGAGCGACTTCAACTACGACTTCCACGTCACGCTGGACGAAGCCGTCGCCCCCGTGGAGTACAACTACCGGGACCGGGCCGAGCTGGCGGCGAGGAATGGCGGTGAGGTGCCGGAGGGCGAAGGGCACGGGTTGAGCGTCTTCTTCCGCGACGGCGGCGACGTTTTCCACACCTACTCGGTCTACGCCCGCGGCGTCGAAGGGATCACGGACGCCTACAGCCTCCTCGACACGACGCCGTACGGGCGGCAGGAGGATTGGGAGGACTCGCCTCCCGGTTGGCCCCAGAAGCCGACGTACGGGTAGACGAAGCACCACGGCCATCAGGAGGCGTTATGATGACGGAAGAGACAATCGCGCAGGCGAAAAAGGCCACGGAAGCGGCAAAGGCCCGGCTTCTCGCCACGTTCGCGTTCGTCCCCGAGGACAAACTCAACTGGTCCCCGTCGCCTACGGCGCGGACGGCGGCGTGGATCGTGGCCCACTGCGGGGTGTCGAACGGCGCGTTCGCGACGATCCTGCGGGGCGAGGAAGTGCCCCTCCCGGCGTCGCCTACCGAGGCGGCGGCCCGGATACGCGCCGGGGGGAAGGAGGTGACGACGCGGGAAGCGGCGGTCAAGCTCCTCGAAGACTCGGCGGCCGAGGTCATCCGGGCGCTGGAGAACGTGTCGCCGGAAAGGCTCCAGACCACCCCGATGAGCCCGTTCGGCCCGTTCCCCTTCGCGTTCTGGATGACGCTGCCGTCGGAGCACATGAGCGGCCACGCGCAGCAGATCGACTACCTCCAGACCATCTGGGGCGACTGCGAAGAGCACGCCTGAGGCCGAAACGAGGCGGTGCGGCGAAAAAACATCCCCGGGATGGCGGGAATATCCCCCGATCCGGGGATGTTTTTTCGCCCCGACTACCTTAGACTCAGTACCGGGGACGGTGACCACCGTACAGGGAGCGGCGGCGATGAGCACGGCAAAGGACGGGCGACAGATCCGGTGCGACGGGCGGGGGTGCGGCGCGACGGCGCGGCTGCCGGTGGCGCTGCGGCCCACGCTGGGCGCCGGGGCGGGCGAGCCGTCCTCTGCCGTGGAAGGCTGGCTCTTTGTGACCCGCGAGGGCGACCGGCCGCAGCACTTCTGCCCGCGGTGCGCCCGCGGTCGCCTGACGCGCCTGTTGGCCGTTTGAAGCGGCCGCGGGTCGGGCCGAGAGAAAAGGAGATGCCGACGCGGGAGAGAGGGAGATCACCAGGGGGAGAGGGGGAGGCCGCGGCGGGAAAGGTAAGGAGATCACGATGTATGGGTATGCGGTACTTCGTCTTCTGAAAGAGGAAGATTTGGCGGACGCCGGCTGCGTCTGCGGCGAGCCGGCGATGTGGGCCTCGATGAACGGGGTGAGCCGCGGACGTGGGCGGATCCCCGCGGACGCGCTGACGGCCAGCGACCTGTTCGAGGAGCTGTGCGACGGCTGCTTTCGCCGGGTCGTGCCGGAGGTCGAGCGGGACGGATGGGCCCGGAGGCGGGACTGCTGATCCGGCGCCGTTTCCGGCGAACCGGGCATCCGGACGACGAAGGAGCCAGGTTGGCGGGGCCGGGGTGGAACACCCCGGCCCCGTTTTCGTTTTCACAGCAGGCCGGCGGCGTGCAGGGCGGCGCGGACGCGGTCGGCGTGCTCGGGGCGCAGGTAGGCTTCCCAGCCGCGGCCGGTGTAGATTTCGCGGAGCGCGTCGGCTTTCTCGTAGAAGTTGATACCGTCCACCCAGGCGCGGTCGAAGCAGGGCGCGAGCAGGCGGGCGAGGCGTTCGGGGGTGCAGGGGAGCAGGGGGGCGACGCTGGCCCGGACGGCGATGCCGGCCTCCTTGAGCTGCCGGGCGGCGTCGAGGCGGCGGGCGATGGAGGGGGCGCGGGGCTCGAAGGCGCGGCGGACGATGTCGCTGTCGGTGGGGACGGAGATGCCGACGTCGAGGGTGTCGCCGAACTTGCGGAACAGATCGATGTCGCGGACGACGTGCGGCGAGCGGGTCTGGATGCGCAGGCGGGCGGGGAAGGCGAGGAGCAGCACTTCGAGCAGGGCGCGGGTCAGCCCCAGGCGAAGCTCCAGCGGCTGGTACGGGTCGGTGGCGGAGGAGAAGAACACGGTCTTGCCGCAGATCTTGTGGCTGTCGCGCTGGAGGGCGTCCACGGCGTTCTTCTTGACTTCGACCCAGTGGCCCCAGTCCGCCTTTTTGGCGGCGTCTTCGTGGACGAAGCGGCTCGCATAACAATAGAGGCAGCCCAGTAAACAGCCGCGGTAGGGGTTGATGGTGTAGTCGTAGGGGATGGTGCTGCGGCGGTTCTGGGCCGTCAGGACGGAGCGCACTTCGATCTCGGTTATCAGGTTCGACGCCATCGGACAGGGACACTATAGCACATTTCTGTTTGCTTGCGCCGCCGTGGGCGCGGGCATTTTCGGGCGCAGCCTCGCGTCATTCCGCTGCCGACTCCCGGACCCGTAACACGATGTCGCGAAGCCTGTGCCAGTCGCGCTCGGTGGCGTGTGCCATCACGGGCCGCGCCAGACGGTGGGCGAGGCGACGAACCGGGCCCGAACGGGCGATGTTCTGCGTGATCGCCCCGTAAAGCCACTCCTCATCGAAACCCGCCCATTCCCCCGCCGGGGACAGCAGGTTCGGATAGAGCACCGGAGCGACTTCCTCCAGGTGAATGCGGCGCAGCTCGCCGATGCTGAAGCCGCTCTGCTCGATAGCGGACGCGAGGCGCTCCAGATCGTCGGCGCCCAGTTCCGTGTCCAGCCAGAATTCGGAGAAAGCCAACCAGACCGGCTTGCGCCGGTCGATCTCGTCTTGCGTGAGCATCTCGTTCCTGATCCGGTCTCGGTCCCGCCGGCGCGGTTTTCGGAGGGGTGGAGTCGTGACCGCGCGGGGATTCTCGGTCACGCCTCGACCCGGAACTGCCGCAGCACCTCCGGGGCGACGTGCGCGAACAGGTCGCGCGTGAAGGCGTAGCCCTCCAGGTTCTCGATCAGGCAGGCGCCGAGCGCGTCGCGGGCCGGTTCGTCCGCCTGGTGGAAGTGGTGGTTGACGTAGTCGCCGAACCGGCGCCGCTCTTCGGGGGTCAGCGTGGCCGCGCGGTCGCGGAGGAAGGTCGAGATCGCGGCAAACAGCCCGCACAGGGTGAAAGAGCCGTCGTCCTCGCGGAGCAGGTCCTCCTGCTCCCAGTCCGCCGCGAAACCGGGAAAGAGGCGGATGAAATGCCGGCTTGCCGCTTCCTCCGGGGTCATGCGGTGTCCTTTCCGCGCGGCCCGAACGCGCGGCCGGGCCGCGCGTTCGGCGGGCTCTTGTTCGGCGCTATTCGAGCGGGATGCGGTCCTTGTTCCGGTCGAGCCACTGCCGGAACGACTGGAGCGACGGGTTGAGCGCGCGGGTCGCCTCCACGTCGCGGGTGCCGCTAAAGGCATCGCTGAAGTCGCGGTAGAACTGGAACATGTTGCCGATGTCCTCGGCGCCCGGGAACCCGAAGCCGCGGAACACCTCGGGCGGCACGTCGTTGTAGCGCACTTCCTGGCCCAGGGCCTCGGTGAGCGCGGCGGCCATCTGCTGCCCGGTCAGGTGTTCCCCCGCGATGCCCACCCGCTTGCCGATGAACTCGTCGCCCCGCTTGAAGATGCTGTAGGCGCACTTGCCGATGTCCTCGGCGGCGATGCCCGACAGCCTCCGGTCGCCCATCGGCATCGTGATCGCCAGCACGCCGTCGGGCCCGCGCTTGGGCCCCATGCCGAAGGCGATGAAGTTGTCCCAGTAGAACGTGGTCAGCAGGAAGGTCGTCGGCACGCCGAGCGCGGTGAACTCCCCGTCCGCCTCGCCCTTGGCGTCGAAGTGCGGCACCTTGTACTTGCCCAGGAGCGTGGGCATCCGGTCGTCATCGAGCGGCACCCACTTGCGGGTGTCTTCCAGGGTGGACCAGACGACGTGTGCGACGCCTTCCTCCTTCGCCGCGCGGGCCATATTTTCCGCCTGGGCCCGCTCCTTCTCCGGCGAGAAGTGCTCCCAGAAGTTGGTGACGCAGAACGCGCCGTGGGCGCCCCGGAACGCCGTTTTCAGGCTTTCCACGTCGTCCAGGTCCGCCGCGACGACTTCCGCGCCGTGGCGGGCGAGCTCGGTCGCCTTGTCGGATCCGACTTTCCGGGTCAGGGCGCGCACCCGGAAGGCGCTGCCCGCGTCCTCCTGGATGGCGCGGGCCAGGCCGCCCCCCTGGGCGCCGGTGGCGCCGACAACCGCGATGGTCTTCTGTCCGGCCATTGAGAGGCCCTCCTATTTTGCGTGATTCGAGAAGCCCGACGAACAACGTTTTCGGGCGGGGCCGCTGACCTCCTGCTGGAGGCAGGCGCCGCGCCCGGCCTGCCTGGGCGCCGCTGTGGCCATCGGCGACGACCCGGCAGCGACGACCTGCGCGATGGCCTGCCGGACGAAAGAACGATCCAGGCCGGCCTCGGCGGCGGCGGCTTCAAGCTGGTCCGCGGTTACCGTTTCCCGGTGCTCGTTCTGGAGGCGTGTGGCGAGCGCGATCACCTTGCGCTGCATGTCGGCGTCGAGCCGCACCGACGCGGGCGGGGCCGTCTCGGCTTGTTGATGAAGCCGCTGTTGGGAAGACACGATGACATTCGCTCCTTCGACATGAGTGACACTTAGAGTCTACCCGCTACTGGACGTTTCCCTGATGGGCGTCCTTGATCTGCGATCTGTCAGGCCGTGCGGGGCGTTGTTTCCGCGCCGCCTGCTCTGCTTCGGCAATCCTGGACGACCTCTTGCGGGATCCGTTTGAGTGCGATGCTTACCAGAGCGGGGACGATGATCACGTCGTCCAGATGCCCTATGATCGGCAGGAAGTCCGGGATGAGGTCGAAGGGGAGAAGTGTGTAGCCGACGGCGAGGCCGAGAAGGAACCTGGCCGACCTGGGAGTGCGCTCATCGCGCAGCACGAGCCGGTACACCTTCAACTCCCGCTTGAGGTCCTTGCCTACCGATCGCAATCGGTGCATCGCGCCTTGCGTCCTCGCCATGTCCGTCCCCTTCGGCGCCGGTAAATCCCGGCGACAGGATCGGCTCCATCCGCGCGTCCCGTGCGGCGCCCGGTTCGGCGGCTGCGATCTCGCCGGCGCTGATCGACCTCAGCCCCATCGCTTGCGGGTAAGTCTTCCGCTTCCCTTCGTCCTGTTCCTGCGGATCGGACGCCACTCCCGGGGAGTTTCCTCGTCTTTTGCTGGTTCCTGGCGCGCCGCCGCTAATCGACTCGCTCGGCGGTCAGCGAGTGGCGCATCATCCCGCCCATCAGGAACCCGAGCGTCGCGAGGTCGGAACCCTCCGAGCGGAACAGGATGGTGGCTTCGCCGGTGGTCTCGTTGGGCGTCATGGCGTCTCTGCCGGTGACGAGCACGTTCTCGCGGATCTTCAGCGGCCGCCCGCCCTCCGAGGCCAGCGCCGCCTTGATCTTGTAGCGGCCGATCGGGATGTCGTTGATCGGGAAGTAGCCCCGGGGCGTGATCTTCTTGCGGACGACGATGACGCGACCCGGGGAGCCGTCGAGCAGCGGCCCGTCGGGCGTCAGCGTGACCTCGACGACCGAGTCCAGGAGCAGGTTGCGGCGCGGCGCCAGCTCGTCGGTCGCCTCGCGCGTCGAGTAGCCGAACGTGAAGGCCGCGCCGTAATAGGCGCCGGTGTATTCGGGGTTGTCGGCCGCCTTGGCCGCGCTCACGGGGCCGTAGGTCAGCAGCACGAAGTTCTCGATCTCGCCGGCGGCGGCGATGCTGTCGATCTGGCCGTCGACGGGGTGCAGAGGCAGCGCGTACGGCTTGCCCCGGTAGGTCAGGCTGTAGCCCGCGGAGCGGACCGTGGCGCCGCCGTAGAGGGGCTTGATCTCGTAATAACCGCGGGCGTCGGTGCGCACCGACTGCCCCGTGCTGCTGTAGCCCAGGGTCGGCGCGGCGATCAGGATGCGCACGCCCTGCAGCGGCCTGCCGCTGACGTCCTTGGCGTAGCCGCGCAGGTAGCCTTTCTTTCTGGCCAGCTTCGGGAACGCGGGGTACCTGGGCCTCTGCCCGCCCATGACGTCGTTCGGGTCGGTCGCCACTATCGCCGGCAGACCCGATGCCGCCGCGCCGCGGAGGACGGCCGGCGGCGCCGCGATCCAGGCCGACAGGACCGCGGCCGGCAAGAGCGCGCGGAAGAAACGGGCGCTCGACGTGCCCTTCGCGAGCACGCCCGCTCGACGCCTGCCGTCCTTCTGATGCCTGCCGAACCCTTTGACGGCGTCGGCGGCGCCGCGGGCTCTGTCGTCGGTCGGATGCATGAGGTCCCTCCTCCCGGGCGCCGTCGCGGCGACCCTCGAAACGTTCGTCGTATCCGTAGAGATAGCGGAAGCAGTGTGGGTTCGCTCCATGGTCGGCTCTCCTTGCTCGCGGCGGCTCGCCCGCATCGCGGCGGTTCGCGCATCGCGGCGGCGCGGGCATCGCGGCCCGCTCCGTCACGCCTGCCCCCAGCTTACGCGGCCGCCGTGTGCATATCGTGAGCAAGCCCTGTGCATATCGTGAGCAAGCCCTGCCGATCTGTGGCGGACACGGACCGGGAAAGGCCCGGCGTCATGTGCGGCAGCGACCCCTGTGCATCGGCGCACCAGAGGCCGAGGTTCCTGGTGCCCCTCGCGCGCGCGCCCTCCGGCGGGTTCCTCAGGCCGGGACCAGCTCAGCACGTCACGGAAGAGACGATCGCGTGCTACTTCGGATCGCGCATAAAATCCGTTATCCGGCTCAGGAACGGGGAGGGGGAAAGCCGGCCGCCGGGTCTCTCGGCCGCGAACTTCCGGGCGGCGCAGGAGAACGCCGCCCGTATCAGTAATCGTGGCTGAAATGAAACGGGGCTCGGCCTATCATGCCGGAGTGCGCGCCGGGCGTTGGCACGTGCGTGCCCGGTCGCCGGAGGTCGGGGGCGACCCGCCGGTGAACCCTACCGCCGGCCCCGGCCCGGACGCCCCGACGCGGCGGCGGCGGTACCGGGAGGAGGAGGGTTGCCCGTGCAGATCGTGAGCGCCATGGCCCTGCTGGCCGGGCTTGTCATCGCCTTCTATTCGTACCTCTCGCCGCAGATCGCTCGCGGGCGGGCCCGGGGCGGCGACCCGGCGCGGGAGGCCCTGGCCCATGTGATCCCGCAGCACGACCCCGTGGACCGCCTGACCGGGGTCGTGTTCGGCTTCGGCTGCGCCGGCCTGGGAGCCTTCGGCCTCTCCGCGAGCCGCGACCCCGGGCGAGGCCGCCCGGACGGGTCTTGATATTGGCACCGTCCCTAAAATGGTGCCTAGAAAGAAACCGGCGGGCCGCGGCGCCTTTGCCGCCCCAGGGAGGTGTTAGACGTCTGAGGCCTGATACAAAGTCAGGCTGCGGCTGTTGGGCGAAAGTCGAGAGAGGAAACCGGAGGGTGGATCGTCCCGTGTGCGGGCAGCAGGTGCAACGGGAAGTGCCAGTGACGGCACAGGCTAACCGTTGTCATAGGTGCGGCTGGTTGGAAGTCACGTCACTTTCTGGCCCCGCTGGCGTCCCAGAAAGCTGTAGGGCCATCAAAAAAGTCGACGAAAATGAGAAACCCCCATCGCCTTAATAACCTGCTGACCCTGCTGTGTGGCTCAACGCTGGCCTCCTGCGCCACGGCGGCCGAGCCTGCGGCCACAACGCCTGCCGCGAAAACCAGAAGCGATCAACGATTGAATCTGGCAGAAGCGCCCGCCAAAGCGCGTTTCAAAGTGACCGCCCGCGTGTGGCCCGAAAAAGGGGGCGAGGCGTCGGTCTGCCTGTGGAACGACGACAAAGTCGCGGCGTTCAGCATCACCATTGACGATAACAGCGCGCCAGACATCGGCTGGTGGCTGGAGAAGTCGAAAGAAGCTGGTCTGCCGCTCACCTGGTTCATCATCACCGGTCGGGTGGGAACGGCCAACACGTTCTGGGGCGACTGGGCCCTGTGGAAACGCGTGCGGGATGCCGGTCATGCGGTTGAATCTCACACCGTGACGCATCTTCATGTCGAAGAACCCGGTTGGAAAGGTATTGAGTGGGAGTATGCGGATTCGATCAAGCAGATCGAGGCGGGCATGATCCGTCATCGGGTCCGCTTCCTGGCATACCCCGGCGGCCCGAACAGCAAGCTTAACGATCCGAAGATCGCCGCGAAACACTACCTCGGGGCGCGGGGCACACGCGGCAGCATCAACATGGCCGGGCAGATCGATTATCTCAACGTCAATGGCATGAGCGCACCGCAGTTGGATAACCCGGACCCGAAAAAGGGCTTTGCCGACGTGCGGAATCTACTGGCTGCCGATAGCCGCCATTATCGCGGATGGGCCGTACTGCTGTTTCATCTCGTGAGGGATAAAGCCGAGGCGCAAAAATTCCTCGATTTCTACAAAGCCAACGACGAGGAATTGTGGGGCGCAACATTTGGTGATGTGGCGCTCTACGGGCAAGAGCGCGATACGGCGCGACTCAGGACCGAAGATAACACGGCAGCCCGCC
>CADCTO010000181.1:0-3106 GCA_902805585.1 uncultured Armatimonadota bacterium
CTATCCGCACGCCAAGACGGCGGTGCCCCACAAGACGTACACTCTCACCTTCCGGGATACGTGGGGCGACGGCGTCCGGGTCATCGGCGCGCCCGGCGGGGACGCCCGCTTCACCTCGGTCTCCGAACTGGAGGTCTACCACACGGCGGCGCCCGAACCCCGGTAGAGTCGAGCCCCACGCCAGGGTCCGTACACCACACACCCCGCTGATTGCGCCAGGGACGCTCCTGCGGTATAATAAAACGTTGCGGTTCGTGCAACGCGTTCGCCCGGCGGTCGGTAATCGCCGGGTTTTGTTGCGAAGGGAGTTAGTGAAATGCGCGAGGGAATCCACCCCAACTATATCGAGTCCAAGGTCTCCTGCGCCTGCGGCAACTCGTTCACCACGCACTCGACCAAGCCCGAAATTCACGTCGAGATCTGCGCCGAGTGCCACCCGTTCTTCACGGGCAAGCAGAAGATCGTGGACACCGAAGGCCGCGTCGAGAAGTTCATGCAGAAGTACGGCATGAACAAGGCGAAGAAGTAAAAATCAGGGATGAGGGGCGAGGGATGAGGGATGAGAAGGGGATGGGGGGAGTCGCGGAGCGGGACGCCGCGCCGACTTCCCCGCCTCCCTCGCCCCTCATCCCTCGTCCCTTGCCTTCCTACGGGGGGCAGGCCGTCATCGAGGGCGTGATGATGCGCGGCCCCCACCACTTCGCCGTCGCCTGCCGTCGCGCGACCGGCGCTATCGCCCTCACCTGTGAGGCGGTGCCCAAGATTTTGCGGCCCGGCTGGCAGAAGTTCCCCTTCCTGCGCGGCGGGTTCGCGCTCGTGGACGCGATGGCGCTCGGCACGAAAGCCCTCTTCTGGGCCGCCAAGGTCGCCGAATCCGACATCCCGAAGGACGAGGACAAGCAGTCCATCCGCGCCGCCGAGGAGACGGTCGGGCCGGCGCTCGGCTCCGCCGTCGCCGCCCCGGACCCCGAACCCGCGGACGCGCCGGCCCGTTCGTCGCGCGTCACCGACGTGGCGCTCGGCGGCGCCATGGTCACCGGGCTCGTTCTGGCCGTCGGCCTGTTCAAGGTGCTGCCGCAGCTACTGCTGGAGTTCGTCAAGTCGTCCGGCGTGACCGACGGCTGGAAGCTGGGGCTCGCCGACGCCGCCCTGCGCTTCACCATCTTTTTCGGCTACATCGGCCTCGTCTCGCGCATGGGGCACGTCCGCCGCGTCTTCGAGTACCACGGCGCGGAGCACAAAACGATCAACGCCTGGGAGGCGGGCGGCGCCGGCGGCCTGAACGTCGAGGCGGCGCGGGCGGCGAGCCGCCTGCACCCGCGCTGCGGGACGTCGTTCGTGGTGATCGTGCTGCTGCTGTCGGTGCTGGCGACCTCGCCGTTCTACGGGCTCCCGGTCTGGCAGCGCATCCCCATCGGCATCGCCATGCTCTTCCCGGTCGCGGGCGTCGCCTTCGAGCTGCTGCGCCTGGCGGGGAAGTACCGGAAAAACCCGGTCGCCGCCGCGCTTTCGCGGCCCGGCATGTGGACGCAACTCCTGACGACCCGCGAGCCGGACGACGCGCAGCTCGAAGTCGCGCTCGCGTCGCTGAAGGCCGTGATGGACGCCGAAGACCGCGACCGCTCGCCGGTGGATGCCGCCGAGCGGCAGCCCGCGGCCGTCGCCTGATCGTTTTCGAGGTTTTTGATCGATGTTCGAGAAGCTATTGGAAGTGGAACGGCGGTTCGACATGCTCACGGCGCAGCTGTCGGACCCCGCGGTCGGCTCCGACCCCGACGAGTACCGCAAGGTCGCCAAAGAGCACGCCGCCCTGACGCCGCTGGTCGAAAAGCTGCGCGAGTACAAGCGCGTGCGGCAGGGCATCGCCGACGCCGAGGAGATGCTGTCCGACCCCGACATGCGCGACCTCGCCCAGGCCGAACTGGAAGAGCTGAAGCCCCAGATCGCCCCGCTCGAAGCGACCCTGCGGGTCATGCTCCTGACCAAGGACCCCAACGACGACAAGGACGTCATCATGGAGTTCCGCCCCGGCACCGGGGGCGACGAGGCCGAGCTGTTCACCGGCGAGCTGCTGCGCCTGTACATGCGCTACGCCGAGCGCCGCGGCTGGAAGCCCGAGCTGATGAACGTCCAGGAGACCGGCATCGGCGGCGTCAAGGACGCCGCGCTCGCCGTCCACGGGCAGGGCGCCTACTCGCAGCTCAAGTTCGAGGCCGGCGTCCACCGCGTCCAGCGCGTCCCGGCCACCGAGTCGGGCGGCCGCATCCACACGTCTACCTCGACCGTCGCCGTCATGCCCGAGGTCGAGGAGGTCGAGGTCACGATCGATCCGAAGGACCTGGAGATGGACTACTACCTGTCGGCGGGCGCGGGCGGCCAGAACGTCCAGAAGAACGAGACGGCCGTGCGGATCAAGCACAAGCCGACCGGCATCGTCGTCGCCTGCCAGGACCAGCGCTCGCAGCTCCAGAACCGCGAGCGCGCGATGGCCGTTCTGCGCGCCCGCCTCTACGACATGCAGCTCGCCGAGCAGCAGAAGAACGAGCAGAGCGCCCGCCGCCTCCAGGTCGGCTCGGGCGACCGCTCCGACAAGATCCGCACCTACAACTTCCCGCAGGACCGCCTGACCGACCACCGCATCGGCCTGACCACGCACGGCCTGAACCAGATCATGGACGGCGACATCCAGCCCCTGATCGACGCCCTCGTCACCACCGACCAGGCCGACCGCCTCCAGCAGGGAGAGTCCGGCTAGCCGGGCGCCCCTTGACGCCGCGGCGAATTCGCCGTACAATATTGCGTTCCTCTCCCGAGGGGCTTCCTGTTTGCGAGGGCGGTTGGCTCAGGGGTAGAGCGCTTCCTTGACACGGAAGAGGTCACAGGTTCAAATCCTGTACCGCCCATTTCCGCTCTTGTCAGGCGTTCGCAACCCTCCCGGACACGTGTCCGGGAGGGTTTTGTTTTTGGCCCTGCTCAAAGAAACGGCATCCGATGGTATAGCAGGAGAGTCGGCGCGCCTGCGCGAAACGGCTTGACGGGCTGAGCCTCCCCCATTCCATCCCGGCCGCTTCCGCTCGGCAATCTTCACAGGACTACAAGCAATGAC
>CADCTO010000181.1:3116-9574 GCA_902805585.1 uncultured Armatimonadota bacterium
CCTCCCGGACCCGTGTCCGGGAGGGTTTTGCTTTTGATACCCGTTCTATATCCTCGCTGCCTTTGGTGGGCTGGCAGGGTACAATAAGCGTCAAAATGAACCTGACTGAAGGTCTACTATGCCCCGGCATAAACCGGAACTGAAGCAGGAGGCCGTACGGCTGCGCGTGGAGGAACGCAAGTCTTTCAACGAGATACTGTCGGCCACGGGCGCTTCACGGGGATCGCTGAGCGAGTGGCTGAAGCCGTATCCTTTGACGGACGCGGAAAAGAAGCAGCACCTTTCTCTCCGTTCTCGTTATGCCGCCCCGAAAAAAGACCGGGGACTGGAATCACGGTTCCATCAGATGGTGGCTGGCTCCGAACTGACCGTGCAGCGGAAGGCCAAGATTGCTGAGGCGGCCGTTCTGTTCCGTCTGGTCTTGAACGGTTTCACGGTCTATGGCTCGGTGTTCGACGGAGATCAGGCGGACTGGATCGTCGACGTGCCGGAGGCGGGGAGGATCTTCAAAGTGCAGGTCCGTTGGGCCACCCCGATGGGCCACGGACTTCCGGTCGTGAAGCTGTGTTGCTCGGACGGACGGCGCAGTCTGCGCCGATTGCGCGAGGGAGAGTTCGACGTACTGGTTGGTTATGACCTCTTCTCCGACATAGCATACGTGTTCACCGCGTCCGAGGTCGCGCACCTGAAGAGCGCCGTCACCGTAATGCCGCAAAGTGCCGAAGCTTGGTGGAAGCTTCGCGAGTCCTGCCTCCAGATACCGCTTCTGCTGACGGACGAATAGGAATGGAAGAGGTCACAGGTTCAAATCCTGTACCGCCCACCGTCTTGATTGGGTCTGCGATATATTCCTGATCGGAAAAGGCTCGTTCAGGGGCGTCCATCGCCCTCCAAAACCTGACTTCGGAGGGTGAGCTGCGGAAAAAAGCGCGGTTGGCCTCGCGGATCTCGAACGCCACCCGGCGGAACGGCGGCGGGCGACACCGGCTTACTGGAGCTGGCTTTACCGAGGCGCGCTCCGGCGAGGATACAGCGACATAGACGCAGCGGACGCCGTTGTGGCGCCCGTACCCCTGCCTGCGGACCCGGGCGCCGCGGCAGCGGCCCGGGTCAGGTGACCTGCTTAGGGTGGGCCTGCCATATCCGTTCCGGCAGCCAAAGCCGATCCGCGCATTCCCAGGGGGACCCATGACGCTCTGTTCGCCGCGCCGGCGCCGCCGCGCGCTCCTCGTTTTCCCGCGGCTCGCCCCGTTCCTGCTCTTCGCCGGGGCCGTGGCCGCCGCCGCGGTCTGCCTCGCGCCGCCGGCGGCGCGAGCGCAGACGGCGCCGGTCCCGGTCGCCGCCCGCCGCGTGTCGGAGTTCCTGGCCTCGATCGGCGCCAACTCGGCCGTGTCCCGGCGCGGCGAGACGCTGGCAGAGACCGCCCGGGCCGCGGGCTACCTCGGGCTGGGCTGGATCCGGGCCGGCTACGAGAGCGACATCCCCGTCGAAGACCTGATCGATCTCCACCGCCGGACCGGCGTCCGCTTCAGCTACGGCCTGATGAGCGGCGGGACCGACATCGCGCGCCTGCTGGGCGGGGCGCGGAAATTGGCGGCCGCGGGCGCCCTGGTCGCCCTGGAGGGGCCCAACGAGCCCAACAACTGGGGGGTGACGTACCAGGGGCAGACCGGGGGCGGCCGGGCGCCCTCCTGGATGGCGGTCGCCCGCCTGCAGCGGGACCTCTACCGGGCGGTCAAGAGCGACCCGGCGCTCAAGGCGTACCCGGTCTGGAGCCTCAGCGAGAACGGCGCCCAGAAGGACAACGTGGGGCTGCAATTCCTGACGATCCCCAAGGGGGCGAACTGCCTGATGCCGGACGGCACGAAGTTCGCCGACTTCGCCAACGCGCATAACTACCTCTACCACCCCAACGCGCCGGGCCTGGAGGACAACAAGGCCTGGAACGCGGCGGACCCGACGCCCGCCTGCAAGGTCGACGGGCTGTACGGCAACTACGGCCTGACCTGGGCGAAGAAGTTCCCGGGTTATTCCGTCAAGGACCTGCTGACGCTGCCGCGCGTGACCACCGAGACCGGCGCGGCCATCGGAGGCGCCGTCACGGAAGAGATCCACGCCCGGAACCTGCTGAGCCTGTACCTGGCCCAGTTCACGCGGGGCTGGAGCCACACCGCCGTCTACCTGCTCCGGGACCGATCCGACGAAGCGGGCAACCAGCAGTACGGCTTCTACAAGCCCGACTACACGCCCCGCAAAGCCGCCCTCTACCTGCACAACCTGACGACGGTCCTGGCGGACCGCGGCGGCGATGGCGGCGGCGCCGCCGGCGCTTCGGCGACGAAGCGGCCCGCGGCGAAGGCGGCGCCGGGGAAACTGGCCTACGCGATCCCGGGCCAGCCGGCCACGGTGCACGACCTGCTCCTGCAGAAGGGCGACGGCACCTTCGCGCTGGTGGTGTGGGGCGAGCGGGTGGCGGGCTCGGACCAGGTCACGGTGCGCCTCGGGGGGCCGCCGCGCCCGTTGGCGCGCGTCTACGACCCGACGGTGGGCACGGCGCCGATCCGGACCGTGCGCGACGTGTCATCACTGACGCTGACGCTGGGCGACCACCCCCTGGTCATCGAGATCCCCGGGCCCGCCGCGCCGGCACGGGCTCCGCGTTGACCGCAGGGCAGGCCGCCGCGGGCGCGGGTTACCGACGCGGGCGCCCCCGGCCACACGGCCGGGTGGGACCCTACCGCATCTGCCCCGCGAGGGCGACGAGTTGATCGAGCGCCGCGCCCCACCCCTGGTGGAACCCCATCCGGGCGTGCTCGGCGCAGCCTTCCGCGTCGGCGTGGATCGCCAGGGCGGTGTACCGGGTGCCGCCCGTAGCGAGCGGCTCGAGCATGATCACCGCCGTGAAGGTGAACGGGGAACGCGCCTCCTCCTCGCGGCTGAGCGGCCGGTACCCCGGCAGGAGCGCGCCGGTCCAGACGAGCTTTTCGTTCTCCACGGCCTCGAGGACGCAGCCGACGTTGGGGAACTCCTGCCCTTCGGGCGAGCGCATCACCGTGCGGAAGATGCCGCCGGGGCGCAGGTCGAGCTCGCAGTCCACGGTCGTCCAGGGCGCGGGGGTGAACCACTGCTTGAGGTGCTCCGGCGTGGTCCACGCCGCCCACACGAGCTCCCGCGGCACGTCGATGATGCGCTCCAGTACGAGGTCCCGCTGCGGATCCGCCTGATAACCGACTGCTCCCGTCATCATATCTGCCCCTCGCTCGTTCGCTGGTTCGTGGATGTCGGCCGCATGCCGTAGCCGGGTGGCTGCCCTGCTCACGAAGGCGAGGGCAAAACCCTGAGCCAGCCCGCGGCGGTGGCCACCGCCAGATGCCGCCCCGCCTCGTACCGGCACGCTGCTACAGTACTCGCGCTGTCACGCGCTCCTGCGCGTCCGGTGGGCCTGCCCCGGGACTTCTATCCCTTGACGTACTTGTTGAAGAAGGCGAGCGTCCGCTGCCACGCCAGCTTGGCGCTCGCTTCGTCGTAGCGCGGGGTGGTATCGTTATGGAAGCCGTGGTTGGCCCCCTCGTAGAAGAACGCCCAGTACGGCACGTAGTTGGCTTTGAGCGCCTCCTCGTAGGCGGGCCAGCCGTCGTTGACGCGCTTGTCCAGCCCGGCGTACTGGAGCAGCAGCGGGGCCCTGATCTTCGGGACGTCGGCGGCGGGCGGTTGCCCGCCGTAGAACGGCACCCCCGCGGCGAGGTCCGGGCCCAGGGCGACGGCCAGTTGGTTGACGACGGCGCCCCCGAAACAGAAGCCGACCGCCCCCACCTTGCCCGTGCACTCCGGGCGGGCCTTGAGCCACCGCGCCGCCGCGGCGAAGTCCTCCATCATCTTGGGCCGGTCCACGGTCCGGAACAGTTCGCCGCCCTTCTCGTCGTCGCCGGGGTAGCCGCCCACCGACGTGAGGCCGTCCGGGGCCAGCGCCAGGAACCCCTGCGTGCCGAGCCGCCGGGCCACGTCCTCGATGTACGGGTTCAGCCCCCGGTTCTCGTGGATCACCAGGACCGCCGGCAGCTTCCCCGATGCCTCCGAAGGGCGCACGAGGTAGCCCCTGATGTTGGCATTGCCTTTGGGCGAGGGGACCGTGACGTACTCGGTCTTGAGGCGGCTGTCGTCCTTGGGGACCTGCTGCGCCCAGGCGTAGTGGGGCCGCAGGCTCTCCCAGATCGCCGCCGCCGTCAGCCCGCCGGTGGCGAACTTCTGGGCGGCCTCCAGGAAGGCGCGCCGGTCCATCGCCCCGTGGACATACGAGTCGAACAGGTCGAGCAGCTCCTGCGGGTAGTCGGCCGCTTGCTTTCGTTCCATCCTCATCCCCTTCCCGCCGCCGCGGTTATTCTGTCCCACGGAAACCGTTGCGGAGCCCGGGGGCTCCGGTCTATGGGCCGAGTCCGGCCCGGTCCCGCCGGCACGTCCGGTGCCGCTCACGGGCGCCGCGGATATCCTGATGATACCCTCCACGGACCCGAGCAGGTTCCAGGACCGGCGGTTCAAACAAAAGAGCCAGCGATCCGGGCGCGGTGCGCCGCACCGGCCGTCGTGCCCGGAGCACGGCGCCGGGCGACATGACCGGTCCGGGTCGCTACGGGCGCCGCCTGCCGTACAATTTCAGGTCTGCGCGGTTTCCGCTTCCCCGTCGTCTCCGGTAGTGGCGAGCCTGCGGGGTCAACCCGACGCTCCCGCCCGAAGCACAGGGCGGCGGCAGCGACAGACAGGAGAACCGTGAGCATGAGCACAGCGAGCATGAGCAGCACCCAGACGCGGGACGAGGAAGAGACGGGGATGGGGACCAGGCCGGTCCCGGAGCACCAGTGGCTCCAGAAACTCGTCGGCGAGTGGCGCGTCGAGACGGAGATGACGACGGGGCCGGGCCAGCCCGCGCACAGGTCGGAAGGCACGGAACGCGTGACCAGCCCCGGGGGGCTGTGGGCGTTCGCCGAAGGGAGAGCGGCTATGCCCGACGGCACGGCGATGGACCACTTCTCGGCCCTCGGATACGACGTCTCGTTCCGGGAGTACCGCGGGTGCTGGTTCGCCTCGATGTCCTCGCACCTGTGGAAGCAGACGGGCACGCTCAGCGCGGACGGCAGGGTCATGACGCTCGACTGCGTGGGCCCCAGCATGACCAGAGACGGGGAGACGGCCAACTACCGCGACGTCATCGAGATCCTCGACGAGGACCACCGGACGCTGACCTCGTACGGCCAGGACGACGACGGCCATTGGCACGAGTTCATGAAGGCCCGCTACACCCGGGTCTGAACCCGTCCGGGCCACGAAAGCGGTCGTTGCCGACGTCGGCAACGACGAAGACGCAAAACGGTCCCGGCCAGACGCCGGACGGGGCGCCCCGTCCGGCGTCTGGCCGGGGCATGCCCTGTACAAACAGCGGGATGAGAAGATGGACGCGACCGGCAGGAAAGGCGGCGAGCACAAGGGCGCGGGAGGGAAGAAGCAGAGGACGGAACTGACGCCGCGGGCGGGCGATCGAAAGCCGGCAAAATCGGGATAATGTGGGGTATGGGACTGACGGACGAACAGGCGCGCGCCTTCGACGAGGCCGGTGCCGTCACCATCGACACGCCGCTCACGGCGCGCCAGATCGCCGCCGCCGCCGCCGCGATGGACCGGCTGCTGCCGTTCCGCGAGGGGAATCCCCGCCCGTCGAGGACCTGCGATTACGACGACCCGGCGCTGCTCGATATCATCCAGCACCCGTTCTTCGAGGCGGCCGCCCGCCGCGCGCTGGCGGCCGACGAGGTGCACTTCTTCCAGACGGCCATCCTCAACGCCTACCCGGAGCCCGGAGTCCCCTTCCGTTTCTGGCAGCACGTCGACATCCAGTACCGCCTGTCCGACTTCCTGGCGCGGCCCAGGCGGATCCTGTGCAGCTTCTTCCTCTGGCTCAGCGACGTCAACGAGCGGCGCGCCCCGATGATGGTGCGCCCGGGGAGCCACCTGCTGCTGGCGCGACTGCGCGAAGACGACCCGGCGTGGGACGCCGGGGGCGGCGGCCCGCCCGCCGTCGCACCCGTGATGCTGGCGGACCTGCCCCCCCTGCCGTTCGCGCCCCCGGTCCCGCTGACAGCGCGGGCGGGGCAGGTCAGCGTCCTGACGACGGCGACGGTGCACGGAGCCTCGACCAACGTCGACACGCAGCCGCGCCGCAACCTCGTCTTCACGTTCGCCGCCGCCGGGGTGACCATCGGGCTGCCGCCCGGCGAGGAGCGGCAGAAGCGCGAGTACCACGCCCTCCTGCGGGCGCGCCTGCGGCCGGAGCGCGCGCACATCGTCCCCGACGAATAGCCCCGCAGGAGTGGTCATGAGCAGGAAGATCCAGTACCGCCCATCCCCGTTCTTTTCAGGCCAAGCAAGCCCTCCCGGACATGTATCGGGGAGGGCTTGGCTTTTTGGGC
>CADCTO010000182.1 GCA_902805585.1 uncultured Armatimonadota bacterium
TGCGTCGTCGGCGAGCAGGAACGCCTTGCTCAGGATGACCGAGAGCGTCCCGTCGCCCTCGAACGGCAGGAACATGCCGGCATCGGCCCGCGCGTCTTTGTCTCGGCCGGGCACGATGCACAGGTACTGGTCGTTGGGCTCCATGAGGATGTTGCCGCTGCCCAGGTGGATCTTGTACGTGCGCAGGTCGCCCCGGACGTGGAGGAAGCGGCCCTCGATGCGGCAGCGCTCGGCGATCTTGAGGCGCGGCACGAGGCGGGACAGCACCTGCGCGCGCGTCTGCGCCGTGGCGGACAGGTCGCCGAAGGCCTGGTCCCGCCAGTACCGGCCGGCCTCGTCGCCGCGGTCCTGCCAGGACGGGTCGGCGGCGACGCTGGTGACGCCGACGAACAGGTCCACGTCGCGCATCAGCTCGGAAAAGACGAGCGGCGGGATGTCGGCGAGCGGGACGGGCGCGTCCGAGCCGGCGCGGCGGAAGCGCACCTGATCGGTCGTGATGAGGGCGGGGACACCGGTGTCCGACGTCTCGCCGTCCCACACCGGCTCGACCCAGAACTCGGCGCGCAAACCGCCGTGGCGCGGCAGTTCGCGCGCCGCCAGCGTGTCGCCCGTTGTGCTGTAGAAGCGCGGCAGCGTGTAGGACCAGCCGCGCTGCTCGCACAGAGCGCGGAACTGGTAGTGGCGCAGCAGGTGCCCGGCGAAGCGGTTCGAGTAAGTGGCCGTGGTGCGCTCGGCGTCGGTGAGCAGGTAGACCTCGCGGTGGGCCTGCTTGAACGGCTGGCGCACCTGCCGCGCTTCCAGAAGGAGGCGCCAGCGCTGCACCGTCGCCACGTCGGACTCCATGGGGTGCCACAGCCGCACCCGGGTCCCGGGCGTCAGGCACTCGGTATCGATGGCGGAGCCGTGTTCGTCGATGAAGCCGGCGCCGCCCGCGTCCTGCCACAGGGCCAGCCATGCCTGCCCGTCTTCCGGCTCAAAGCGCCAGACGAGACGGCGGGCCATGCCGAGCAGGAGCGGATGGTCCAGGTAGCGCGCGCGCCAGACGGGGACGGGCCAGTCCCGCGGCTCCAGCAGCAGCCGTTCCAGGCGATCACGCTGGCCCGGCAGCACCTTTTCGAGGACCTCGGCGGCGTCCTTCGCGTCCTGCCACGCGTCCGCGTGCTCCTTCCGGACGGCGGCGGGCACGGACTTCTGCGCCTTTCCCTCGGGAGTGCGCCATCTCCACTCCCCTAAACGTGTCCCCTCGATGGCCACTTCGGCGACGAACCCGCCGATGGGGATCTGGAGCCGCGCCTGCTCGTCCAGGCCGAAGGCGGGGAGGACGCTCTCCTCCAATTCGTCCAGCGTCAGCCCGGCGCGACCGGCGGCGTCGGCGAGCGCCCGCTCGATAGCTTTCTGGGCCGCCGCGTGGCGCGTCGTGCTCCGCAGCCGGGTCAGTTGCGCCACGCCCGCCGGTCCCGGCATCCGGCCCAGCGCCGCGACGCAGGTGTCCCCGAGGACGATCGAGCGGGCGGCGGATCGGGGCAGCTTCCGGTATCCGGCCGCGCCCAGATCGGCGAGCGCCGTCGCGATCTTCGGGCTGTCCGCATGGCTTGCGCACCAGACAAGCCCGCGCAGCGTCGCGCTGTTGCGGTCCATCAACGGGCCGATGACGGCCGAGACCAGGCCGAACCAGCGCGCAGCGTGCTTCTCGAACGACGCGGGACCCACGGCCTCGTAATGAGTGCGCAGCCGTGCCAGGCGCTTCTCGGAGGGCGATTCCAGGTAGTACGTTCCCGCGAAGCGCAGCAGTGCCTCCCACCGCTCCCGCTCCGCCGGCGGCATCTTCGCCAGGTCCGCCAACGCCTCCGCGCCCCAGGGTTTCGCCTTGACAAGCGGCCCCTCCGGCGGGGATGACCCCAGCGCCGCCTGTGCCCGCGCGAGCATCCTCTTGCCCTCGGTGAAGTCCGCCCGGTCCGTCAGGTACGTGGGCACGAGCCGTTCGAGCAGCGGGCGCAGTTCCGGCAAACCGTCGTCCTGGTCCGCCGCGAACTGGAGGAGTTGCAGGAGGGCCGTGTCGAACACGGCCGCGGCGTCGTAGTTCCGGGCCGAGTAGTCCTGCTTGCCCCACCCTTCCAGAAGGGCGCCCGCCGCGTTCACTGCCGGCAGGAAGGGCAGAGCCTCCTCGCGGTCCTCGAAGAGTGGCTGGGCGAGCAGCACGAGCAGCAGGGCGCGCAGCGCCAGCTTTCGGTCGCTGGGGATAGGAACGGAGCCATCGTCGGGTTCGGCGGCGGCGGGAGCCTCGTCGGCCGGAAACAGTCCGACCTTCCGCGCCTCCTCCACCGCCGCGTCCAGCGCCGCGACCCGGACGGCCCGCGCCGCGCACAGGAGCGCGGCGCCGGACTCCATCGTCGCGGCCTCGACGAGGTACGAGGGGCGGGTGGTGGCGTACTCGATCAAGTAGGCCGCCAGAAGTCGTCGGGCAGTGCTCTCTTCAGCAGTCATGCGCGTTCCCGGTGAATATGGTCAAACGCCCTCTCGTTCGCCAGCCGCCCGTTGTGCACGAATCCGGCTTCCCACAAAGCCGCCGGGTAGTCGCGGATGAACGCACGGTAATGCGCGGGGAGCGTCGTCACCCCCGGCCGTGCCTCGATGCCGGCAACGTCGGCTTCCGTCAAGTTCGTCTCCTTTATCGCCGCGGGCCGTCCGCCGCGGCGGACGGCTAGAACGGCTCCTGGAGCGTCTCCGGCTCCTGTTCCCAGGTCAGCGACGGGTCGCGCTCCCCGTGCAGAAAGAAAAACTCCAGCGCGTTCAGTCCTTCCACCCGCGAAACGGTCCAGGCCCGGTGGATCTCATCTTCCTGGCCGTTCGGCAGCAGGAACCCGACCATCTCGTCCGTTCCCCGATACGCGGCGTCCCGGCAGTACGAATCCGGCCCGCCGACCTGCTCCCAGTGCGTCACCCAGGCTCGCTCGTCGGTTAAGTGGACCCAGAGCGAACCCCGCTCCCCCTCGTCCCTTTCCAGGTAGACGGCCAGCCGTTCGGCGTCACGGTGCGAGGCGAGCAGCCGGCGGAGGGAATCGATGTCGGCGACCGGATGCAGCTCGGTGTCTCGGGACAGCGCGAACCAGGTCAACTCAAGGCGGTAAGCGGATTCGGAAGAAGGTGTCGTCAAGGATGCCTCCACACAGTCAACCGAGCCGGGTCTGCGGACTGTTATACAGCGGCCACCACCAGGCACGCCCCCCCTTGAAGTGTATCCACAGGATGTCCAGCCGCTCCCGGCCGTCCGGGGATTCGACGAATAGACCCGGCGCCTGGAGTTCTTCCCAGATGTCGGCCCACTCGTCGTTTTCCGGGACGCTGTCCACGTCGAGCAGTTCCGCCTCCCGCTCGAAAAGACGGCGGACGGGCTCGAACGCATCCGTGGTCTCGTATTCGGCTTCGAAACAGGGGTAGTCCGTGACGAGTTGGCGGCCGTCCGGGCGCAGGACCGCCAGCACCTCGCCGCCGCGCGTCAGTCGCCACTCGGATCGCCGCATCGCGTGCTCCCGTCCGGTTCGGTGGTCAGCCCTCGCCTCCGACCGTATCCCCGTAACTCTCGATGGCTTCCCGGAAATACTGATAGAGCGTCGGCTGCCGCTCGATCAGGCTCCCGCTGTCCGTGCGCCAGATCTTGCCTTCGTCGGTCCGGCAGTCGACGTAATCCACCATCCCGCACCCCAGCGCGTCGTCGATCGGGAGGAGTCGGGGCGGCAGGTAGGGGATGTCGCCCTCCCGCCGCCAGCGATCGAGCGTTTCGTAAATCTCGATCACCGACATCCCGGGGAACAGGTCTTCCCCACCGGTCTGCCCTCCCTCCAGGCCCAGCAGGCCGAGGCACAGGCCGCCGTTGCCGATGCACGTGTAGACGGCCCGCAACAGGGGCGGAAAGAAGAACCCGAGGCGCTCCTCCGCCGCGCGGACCGTTTCCTCAGGTACCGGCGGACAAAGAACGCGCGGCAGGGGGGCGTCTCCCTCGTCCTCGTCGGCTTCCGCTCTGTCGAGGACGGAGCCACCGTCGACGACCAGGGGGTACAGCTCCTCGGGGTAGCCCACCCGGGCCGCGAGGAGGTCCCGCAGTTCCGCCACCTGCGCGTCCAGCAGGGTGTCATTCATCAGCGTGTCTCCCGTGCGGTCGTCCATGATCAGGAACCATTCGCGCCGGTCCGGCGGCTCGCCCGGACTCGGTTCCAGCAGGTACGGCGGGATGGGCTGGCGCAGGGGCCGCTGCTCCAGCATCCGGCGTATGCTCTCGCCGGTGAAGGCGTGCCGCCACTTCCCGGGGTCGTACCGGATGCTCCGGTTCGTATAGAACCCGCTCACGGTGCGCCGTTCGATCTCCCGCATCAGGGCGACCACCTCCCGGTCGCCGGGCTCGACCTCGTCGGCCCGCGCGTACTTTTCGTAGTAGTGCAGCGGGTAGACGTTCCAGTAGGCGCACAGCGCCGTGCCCTGGTCGCACAGCGGGTCCGTGACGATGTCGTGCAGAACCCGCAGAGGCCAGTACGAGTCGTAGTTCAGGACGAAGGCGTGCAGTTCTTCGGGGGTGCGCAGGCCGGAAAGGTCCGCGCCGCAACTCCTTAGCGCCTGGCGGACCCGCTCCCTCTGCTCGTCGTCGAGTGGCTTCACGCGCGTCGCTCGGGCGTCAGCGCTGCTTGATCTGGCTCGTGATGGACTTGTCCTTTATCTTCGTGTCCTCCGCGAGCAGGAACGCCTTGCTCAGGATGAGGGCGAGCCGCTGGTCCCCTTCGAACGGCAGGAAGAAGTCGCCGCCGGTGTCGGCCTCCTTGCGGTCCTGGACGATGCACAGGTACTGGTCGTTGGGCTCCATCAGGATGTTCGCGCTGCCCAGGTGGATCTTGTACGTGCGCAGGTCCCCGCGCACGACCAAGAACTTCCCGTCGAGCCGGCAGCGGTCGCGGATCTTCAGCCGGGGCAGCAGGCGCTCCAGCACGTCGCGCCGCGTCTGCGCCGTGGCCGACAGGTCGCCGAAGGCGTAGTCCTGCCAGTAGCCGCGGTACCCTGCCTCGCCGCGGTCCTGCCACGTGGGGTCGTTGCCGACGCTGGCGACGCCGACGAAGAGGTCCACGTCCCGCATCACCTCGGAGAAGGCGAGGGCCGGAACGTCGGTCAGCCGGAGGCGTTCGCCGGTAGCCGCCCGGTAGAAGCGGACCTGATCGGTGGACAGGTAGAGCAGGATGCCGGAGTCGCTGATGCCGCTCTGCCCGGGCACGTCCGCCGCCTCGACCCAGAACTCGACCTTCAGGTCCCAGCGCGGAAGCGTCAACGCGACCGCGTCGGCGTCGGCGCCGCCGTCCCAGGCGCCCATGAGGCGGTACGTCCAGCCCTTGAGCTTCGCCAGCGTGTTCATCTGGTGCTGCTTGATGAGGTGCCCGGCGAAGCGGTTGGAGTACGTGGCCGTGTTCAGCTCCGCCTCGGTGAGCAGGTAGACCTCGCGGTGGGCCTGCTTGAACGGCTGCACGACGCCGCGTTCTTCCAGGCATGTCCGCCACGCCCGGACGATCTCCACGTCGAAGCCGAGGGGGTGCCAGAGCCGCACCTCCGTGCCGTCTGCGAGCCAGTCCAGCGGGCTCCCGGTCACGTCCACGAACGTCGCGCGCTCCGCGTCCCAGATGCCCTGGGCCTTCTGGTCCGCGCCATCGGCGAAGTGCCAGATGAGGCGTCGCGCCAGGTTCCCGAGAAGTGGGTGGGCGAAGAAGCGCTCGCGCAGGGCGGACAGCGGCCACGCCCGCTCGGCGAGCAGGAACGTCTCGAAACGCTGCTGCTGCGCGGTCAGCGTCTTCTGCGCCGCCTCGACGTCGCCCTTGAACGCCTTGAACGTGTCCGCATGCTGCTTCTTGACTTCGGCGGGGACGGACTTGAGGGGCTTGCCGCCGGGGCCGGACCACGAGACCTCGACCTGCCCGGTGGCGGTGATGGCGGCCCGGGCGGCGTACTCGCCGAAGGTCTCATCGCGCGCCGCGGCCGGGGCCCCGAAGCCGTACGTCGGCACGGACAGGTCTTCGAGGTCGTCGCGGGACATGCCCGACCGGGCGGCGATCCCTTCGATGGTTTTGTCGATGCTGGCCTGCGTGGGCCGGTGCGGGATGCGCAGCTTCAGGCGGCCGAGCTGGGCGACGGCTTCGCCGCCCGCGGGCATCGCGCCGAGCGCCCAGATCGCCGCGCTCGTCACCCGCTGCGCCCACGGGCCGATGCCCGGCACCTTGCGGAAGCACGCTTCGGCCAGCCGTCCCGATGCGCGGGCGACCTCCGGCTCGGGGCGAGTCCCGCACATCCAGGCCAGCCCTTTGAGCAGGGTGATGTTGCCCTCGCCCTGGTAGCGCCGCTGGTAGTAGTCGTTCGCCTCCTCCGTGGTTTCCGACCAGCGGTCCTCGTAAAGCCCGACCAGGTGTGCCGGGAGCGTGACGAGGCCGAACCAGCGCGTGACGTGTTCCACGAACGCGGGCTCGCCCACCGCCTTTATCCGGGCCTCCGCCTCCTTGAGCCACTTTGCCGACGGCTTGGACGGCCCTTCCGCCGACTGCGCGTGCTGGAACAGGGCGGCCCACGCCGCCCGCGCTTCGGGCGTCTCCGCGCTTATGTCGGCGAGCGCCCGGTCGGTCCACGGCGCGCCCGGGTCCGGGAGGGCGGCGTCGGCGATCCCCAGCAGCTCCTCGATGGCGCTCTTCGTCTTGCGGTTCGGGGCGTAGTCGTCGGCCATCCCCTTGTGGATCTTCTGGAGCGCCGTGCGCATCGAGGGCGTCAGCGCGCCGCCGTTGCCGTCCTTGAAGCGGCGCACGTGGCGGATCAGGTGCCCGCCGCTGCCCCAGGTGTAGGTGAAGCTGTCGGAGCGCGCCGCCGTGTCCAGCAGCCGCTCCAGGTCGTCCGTGGTGTACGGCAGGCCGCGGGCGAGCAGGCCGTTCAGCAGCGTGGTGAACCGGCCCTCCCCGTGGTTGGCATGTTCGGCGGCAACGAGCACGACGGCGATCTGCAGGCGCGGGTCCGCCTCCAGGATCTTGCCCCCGGCGAGGATCTTTGACAGGTCCTCCTCCCGCCAGCTCACGTGCTTCACCTGCTGCCGATACTCGTCCAGAAGGCGCTTCGCCTCGGCGCGCAGTTCCGGGTCTGTGACAGGGTGCTCCTCGGTTGAGGGCCGCGCCCCTTCTCCACCTTTCAGCGATTGCAGCACGTCCTTGATGCCCATGGTTCGCTTTTCCTCGCCCTACCCGCCGACCAGCGGCACCAGCTTGATGAAGCTGACCTGCGTGCCCGGCTTCACCTCGATGGTGTCCTCCAGCGAATCGACCTGTCGGTCGTCCACGAGCACGAAGAAGCCGTTGCGCCGGAACGACTCGATAGCCCGCTCGTACTGTTTCTCCCAATCCACCTTGCGCCGCTCGCGGATCCGGTAGCCGTTCAAGGTCGCTTCCGCGTCGGTCGGCTGCACGAGGCCGCGGAAGTATTCCGGCTTCGACGCGTTGTACTGGCGCACCTCTTCGTACACGCGCTCGCGGATCAGCTCGCCCACGGTGATGCGCTCGGTCAGGAAGTCCAGCGTCAGGGCGTTCGACTTCGTGCCGAACGCGTTCTCGTCGTAGACGGTGAGGGTGGCAGCGGCCATGTCGTTCATTCCTCCTGGTTTTCCTACTGAGGACGGGCGGCGCGTCTCGGAAACGCGGCGGCGTGTCTTTTCGTCTGCCCGGCTACATGCCTTCCCGGACGCCGAAAAACACGATCTTGGCGCCCGCCGTATCGAACCTCGCGTCGATGCGCGCGCGGCCCCGCGGGTCGTGCGTTACCGTCACGCCGTCGTTGTGCCACACGCCCGGCGCGACACGGTTCTCCGTGACATAGGTGTAGCTCCCGGACGCACTCGCGAACAAGCAGACGACCCCGCGGCCGTTCGCGGCGTTGATCTTCTCATGGACCTCCGGGCTGCCGCCGACGGCGCCGACCCGGACCGGAGACGCAACGGTGATGTCATCGCGCACCTGCTTGTACAGCCCGAGCGCGTGCCCGAAGCGCGCGACGCCCGCGTCGGTGATGCGGAGCAGGTCGCCCCAGATGCCGTTCTGCCCGAGCACCAGCGACGCGATGCTGATCCACTGGTTCTCGGGGTCGGTGACCTCCTTGTTCCCGCCCCAGCCGTGCCGGGTGTACACGTCGTCCGGCAGGTAGTGGGTGAGGAACAGGACGCTGGGCAGCCATTTGTCGTAGCCGAGCGGGGCGCGGCAGATCCACGCGCGGGCCGGGCCGGGGTAGAAGAACAGGTTGACGTTGCCGTCGGCGGGCACGGGCATCTGGAAGTCGTGGTTGTACGGCCCGTTGTTGATCAGGAAGTATTTGCCGGAAGCCAGGAACTGGAGCCCGACCGTTCGCCCGCCTTCCGTGATGTCGAAGTCGACGATGGCTTCGGGGCAGGCCGCGCACAGCTTGTCCACGACGCGGGCCATGGCCGCGCCGAGCTGGAAGCCGTAGCAGACGCGCCGCTCCTCGGGCGTGTTCGCCTCGGTCCCGTGGCCGTGGCCGGCGGCGTCGCAGCCGTACTGCCCGATGGCGTCCCACTTGAAGTAGGTGACGCCGACCTCACGGACCAGCCGGATCAGCTCGTCGGCGAACGCGTCACCGTAGCGGGACACCAGGCACAGGCTCTGGCTCGCCTCGGTCTCCCAGACCTCGTGCGGGTCGTGCGGCTTGTTGTCGCGGGTCATCAGGCAGTCCCGGTGCTCCCGGTGCATCCGGCTGGAGACGGCGGCGACGGTCGGGTTGAACCAGAGCCCCAGCTTCATGCCGTAGCCGTCCAGCTTCTCCTTGATCGGCCCCAGGCCGCGCGGGAACCGCGCGGCGCTCACGTGCCAGTCGCCGGTCTTCTCGTACCAGCCCGTGTCGAGCACGAACACGTCGATGCCCATGCGGTGCGCGACGTCGATCTCTTGAAGCATCCGCTCCTCGTTCATCGAATCGAGGTAGGCGTTTTTGTACCACCACCGGTTGCGCTCCTGGAAGTTCCAGGTGTTGTAGAAGATATAGGGCTTCCGGCTTTCGGCGTTGGGCGTCAGGTACGTGAGGACGTACTCCCGGTACGCGGCGGCGAGCGTGTCCTCGTCGCCGTCGATGCCTGCGATCTGGAACCACGGCGTGCCGAACGGCCGGTCCGGGCCGACGATCTGCCCGTCGTAGTAGTTGCCTTTGACGGCGCGCAGCGTCGCCGTGCGGTCCGGCGCGAGATCATAGGCCAGGAACGCGTCCGGCACCTGGGAGCCGTGTTCGTAGGCGATGAGGAAGGGCGCCGTTTCCGCGCCGCTCGCGACGAGGAGCGGCCCCATGAGCCGGACGTCGTTTTCGAAATGCCGGTCGTCCACGGGATGTTCCGACGGACAGAACGTGTGGAACAGACTGCTGAACTCGGAGAAGCGGACCTCGCGGATGCGGTCGAACTCTGCCAGGGACACGCTCAGGTAGTCCAGTACGTCCGTGCCCGCCGGTTTCGTCAGCCGGACCGGCGTTTCACTGTGCAGGGCGTAGCGAAAGCGCACG
>CADCTO010000183.1 GCA_902805585.1 uncultured Armatimonadota bacterium
ACCGAGACGCCGGAGGAGACGCCGTGACGGACCACGACCTTCTGCGGCTTGAGCACAGCGACCTGTCGCTGCTGGAGACCCTGGACCACGTGCTGAACCGGGGGCTCGTGATCGCCGGCGAGATCACGATCTCGGTTGCCGATATCGACCTCATCTTTGTCGGCCTCAACGTGCTGCTGGGTTCGTCGGAGACCATCGAACAGGTCTTGGGCCAGCGTTCCCCCGAGAACAAGGCGGACGCGGCGTGAGGCTGTACGCCTACTGCCTGGCGGAGGCCCCTCCGCCACTTCCCCCGGCAGTCTCGGGCATCGGCGGCGCAACACCGCGTGTGCTTTCCCTGGACGTCGGCGTCGTCGGCGTCGTGAGCGATTTTCCGGAGGAGCGCGCGGCGGTGTCGCCCGAAAACGTCCTGGCACACGAGCGGGTCGTCGCCCACGTGCTCGCATCGACCACGCCGCTGCCGCTCCGGTTCGGCGCGGTGGTCAGCCCGGCGCGCCTGGAAAGCTACGTCGGCTCGCACCGGGACGCCCTGCGGGCGGCCTTCGAGCGCGTGCGCGGGTGCGTGGAGATGAGCGTCAAGGTCATCTGGGACGTCGCCGACCTCGGGGCGGTCGGCGGCGCGGCCGGGGACGCCGGGCCGGTCGCCGGCCCGTCGACCGGCCCGGGCGCCGCGTTCCTGGAGGCCAAGCGGCGCCAGATCCTGGGGGACGAGACCCGCAGGGAACGGGCCGACGCGGTGGCGGGATGGCTGCGCGCACGCCTGGGGCACGTGGTGCGCGAGTCCGCCGTACAGACCCGCCCGCAGGAAGCGCTTTTTCTTGCCGGTGCTTACCTGGTTGAACGCGCGCAATTAGGGGAATACCGGGAACGTCTGCGGGGCGCGTGCGCGGAGCGCCCGGACCTCCGTTTCCTGGCGAGCGGCCCGTGGCCGCCGTACAGTTTCAGCCAGGCCGGGCCTTGAAGCGCCGCCGCGGCCGCGGCCGTATGTGGAAGGAACGCCGCCGTGACGCCTCCTCCGGATCCGCCCGTACCGGTTCACCACGAGATCGACACCGCGCACGGCGCGGAGTTCGTCTCGCAGCTGGGGCGCCTGACGGGGGCGCTGCCGGACCGGGTCAACATCGACGCCGAGTCGGTGGAACACGGGCTGGCCAAGCTCGTCCTCACCCTGATCGAGCTCATACGGCGCCTGCTGGAAAAGCAGGCGGTGCGCCGCATGGAGGGGGGGCTGTCGCCGGAACAGGTGGAGGAGCTGGGACTGGCTTTGATGGCGCTGGAAGCCAAGATGGACGAACTGAAGGCGCAGTTCGGGCTCGCGGAAGAGGACCTCACTCTCGATCTGGGGCCGCTCGGGCGCCTGATCTGACGGCGGCGCGGAGGGGAAGACATTGGCGAACGAACAGCAACCGGGTCTGGTCACGTCACGCCCGCCGGGGCTGGTGGACCTGCTGGACCGCATCCTGGACAAAGGTCTGGTCATCGTGGGCGACATCAAGGTGTCGCTCGCCAACGTGGAACTGCTGACGCTCCAGATCCGCCTGCTCATCTGCTCGATCGAGAAGGCCGAGGAGATCGGCATCAACTGGTGGCGCTTCGATCCGAACCTGACGGTGCCCGCCCCGGTGACCGACGGGCAAAACGACAAGGCGCAGGAGCGCCTGCCGGCGCCCGAGCCCGAGCAAGACCGGCTGGACGTGCCGATGCCGGCGGCGGCCGGTGAGGAGAAAACCGGCGCGACGCGTCGCGCCGGATCGTGAGCGGCGGGCGGGCGCCCTGATGGCGCTCGGCGTATCGTGACACCGACCCCTCTCCTCCGTTCCGGCACAAAGCCTTCCGCTCTCTATGCTCGCACGGTAAAGTGCGTGGCAATAGCGGTTTTTCCGCCTGACAGTCAACGTTTCGTTGATTCCCTCGCGTTTCCCGTTTGCACGGCTGCCTGTGCGGGTACCAAATCCACGCCCTTGACCCACGCAGGCCGCGTGTCGTGTCATGGGGCAGGGGAGGAGTGATACTCAAATGGCTGTGGAACGAGCGTATGGCGGAACCAGCCTCGTCGACGTCCTCGACCGTATCCTGGACAAGGGCATCGTTATCGATGCCTGGGTCCGTGTGTCCGTGGTCGGCCTTGAAGTGCTCACGATCGAGGCCCGCGTGGTCGTGGCCTCCGTCGACACCTATTTGCGGTACGCGCACGCGATCGGTCTGACGCCGCTGTCTGCGCGCCCGCCGATCGAGCCGAGCCAGGGCCAATTGGATCAGGCGCGGCGCGGCCAGAACGGGCAGCAGGGCGGCGGCCTGCTCCAGGGGCTCACCGGCGGCGGGCAGGGCGGCGGCCTGCTGTCGGGGGTGACCGGTGGTCAATCCGGCGGCCAGGGCGGCGCGCTTCAGGGAGTCACCGGCCAGCTTCAGGGCGTGCTGGACCAGCTTCAAGGCGGGCAGGGCGGCCAGCCCTCGAACGAGCTGCCTCCGGGCGTCGCCGACCAGCTCCGGAGCATCGTCGAGCAGTTGCAGGGATCGCAGCAGGGCGGCGGCGGCGGCGCACAGCCGAAGGCCCCCGCGGGCCAGCCGGCGCCGCAGGGCGGTCAGCCGCCGAAGGCGGGACCGGCCGCCAAGGGCTGAGCGAGACGGGACGAGCGGGATGGCAGGGAGAACTGAAGGGCCGGCCGGAGCGATGGCCTGAATTATCTCCCCGCCGCCCGCCATATCGGCGGAGACCGGCCGTAGGACGCAAACCGTACTGCCCGCCGGTGTGTCGATTCGGATCCGCAGGCCGCGGCCTGCGGATCCGAGCAATGGTTTCGATCTCCGGGCATGCCCTCGACCCCTCGCGCCGCCTGCTCCCCGTGGTACGTAGTTTATCGGCGTTTCCCTTTGCATCGACGCCACGATAAACCTACATGCCAGGTTTACGCTAGCAATATTGACGGGATAACAACACGGAGATTGCGATCATCACGTTGCAACCGTCACTCCCTGGGGGGCGACATCATGGTTCGGTGTGAGCGCCGGCAGCGCGGCGTACTACACCCGGACACTATCTGGCCAGCAGGGCGAGAAGGGGAAGAACGGAATGGCTGGGGAAAAGCGAACGACCGCCCGAGGCGACGGCGCAAAGGGCGGTAGCCTGTTACAAGGGCTCCAGACCCTGGCGGGGCAGCTTCAGGACGTCGTCGGTCAGTTGCAGGACATCGTGGATCAGATCCAGGGTGGTGATGCCAACCGGCAGGCTCAGGACGCTGATGCACCGCAGTCTCCGAGTGCGTCGCTGCGGGCTGCTCCGGCGGAAACTCAGGCGGCTGCGGTCAGCGCCGGGCCGGCAGAATCGGCTGCGCCTGCTGAAGCTCCTCCGGCCGCCGACGCGGCTGATTCGGCCGGCGCTCAGTCGGTGGCAGGTGGCGTAGGAGAGGCTGTGCAGGATCTTAGCTCTTTGCCTCCGGAAATCACCGACCAGCTCCGGAACATCGTGGAGCAACTCCAAAGCGTGCAGGGCACGGACAGCTGACCGATCCAGCCGCATCGGAGCCTTGCGCCTGCTTGGCCGGTGTGACTGAGGTGGAATGCTGCTTTGCCTCGCGCAGGGTCTACGGATTTTCCGTGACTCGATACTCTGAAAAAGGGGAACAAGAGGAATGGCTGCTGAAAAAGGCGGGCAGGCGGGCGGGCTGCTGCAAGGGCTTCAAGGCATTGCGGGGCAGCTCCAGAACGTGATCGACCAGCTCAACGGTGTTCTCGACCAGCTCAACGGCGGCGACGGCAACCAACCGCAGCAGGATGGCGGCGGGCAGGAGCAGGGCGGTGAAGGCAAGGGGGAGCAGGGCGGTGACGGCGCCAAGGGCGGCAAGAGCGGACAGGGCGCGAAGTAGTAGTAGTGGCGCGCTCAGCGCGCCAGCGTATGGATAGACTGCGCCTGAGGGTGCATCTCACCATTAAGTAACATCGGACAACGGATAAGGGGAATGGAAAAATGGCTGCTAACACAGGGCAGAGCGGGCAAGCCGCACAGAGCGGACAGAATTCGGGCGGGCTGCCGCCGGGCGTTTCCGACCAGCTGCGGAGCATAGTCGAGCAGATCCAGAAGGCGCAAGGCGGGCAGGGCCAACAGCCTCCGCAGGGCGGGCAGGGCCAACAAGGCGGCGGGCAGGAGCAGGGTGGTGAGGGGGGACAGGCTGCGGACCCCACCCAGATGATCCAGGACCTTCAGCAGGTCGCGGAACGGCTCGAAGGCGTCAGCGACCAGCTGCAGAGCAGCGTCGAGCAGATCCAGGGCGCGGTCAGCGGGGCGGCAGACGCGGCGGGCGACGCGGCGGGCGGCGCCACGGATGCCGTGGGCGGCGCGGTCAGCGGCGCAACGGATGCGGTGGGCGGTGTCACGGACGCCGTGGGCGGCGCCGTGGGCGGCGTCACCGACACGGTGGGCGGCCTCCTCGGCGGCGGTGGCGGCGGCGAGCAGGGCGGCGGTGGCGGCCTGCTCGGCGGCGTTCTGGGCGGTGGCGGATGCGGAGGCGGTGAGGGTGAGCAAGGCGGTGGCGGCGGCGGCCTGCTCGGCGGCGCCCTCGGCGGTGGTGGCGGCGGCGGCGCGCTGGGGGGCATTACGGGGCAGCTTTCGGGCGTCCTCGATACGCTCAACCAGTCCGGAGAGAGCGGCGGCCTCGTCGGAGACCTCACCAAGAACCTCCAGGCCATTCTCGACATGATACTCACCGGCCAGCAGGCCGGGAAGGACCCGAACGGGATGCCGGCCGGGATGACCCAGCAGCTCGAGCAGCTCGCCCAGCTTGTCGAACAGAGCGGCGGCCAGGGTGGAGAACAGGGCGGCCAGGGAGGTCAGCAAGGCGGCGGGGACGGTCAGCAGGGCGGCGACGGCCAGGAGGGCGGCCAGGGCGAACAGCAAGGCGGCGGCCAGGGCGGTCAGCAGGGCGGCGGCAAGAAGGGCGGCGGCAAGCAGGGCGGCGGCCAGTAAAGCCACCGGACACGATCTTCGGAACATGTCGCCGGTGGGCGGGCGGGACGAGCGAAGGCGTTCGTCCCGCCCGCTTTTTGTCGTCATCCCCGTGACACCCGCGGCGCGCCAGGCTGTCGCCGCTCCGGGAATACCTGCCGGCGCACGCCTTGACGCTGTCCGGCCGCCTGTGGTATGGTGGGAAGCGACAACCGCAGAGCGACGCTTATCCAGAGTGGCGGAGGGACCGGCCCGACGATGCCACCACAACCACCGCGAAGACGGGGCTACCCGGCCTCGGCGACGCGGCAGGTGCGAATTCCGGGCGGAGGCGACGGCCTTCGCAGAAGATAAGAGAGAGTCGCGCGCTTCCCCGGCAGACAGCGACCCCTTCGCCTGCTTGCCGTTACGCCGCTCCCCTCTCCGAGTGAACCCGTGCGTTCTTGTAGGGACGCGCCGCCGCTGCGAATACACCACCCATCAGGAGAGGGAAGATGCCCGACCACATGCTGTTCACGTCCGAGTCCGTGACCGAAGGCCACCCGGACAAGCTCGCCGACCAGATCTCCGACGCCGTGCTCGACGCCTGTCTGGAGAAGGACGCCCGCTCGCGCGTCGCCATCGAAACGCTGCTCACCCGCGGCCTCGCCGTGGTCGCCGGGGAGCTGACGACCGAAGCCTACGTCGAGATCGCCGACGTGGTGCGCGACACCATCGTCGAGGTCGGCTATAACGCCACCGACCTGGGCTTCGACGGCCACACCTGCGGCGTGATGGTCGCCATCCAGCAGCAGTCGCCGGACATCGCGCAGGGCGTCGACACCGGCGGGGCCGGCGACCAGGGGATGATGTTCGGCTACGCCTGCGACGAGACCCCGGAACTGATGCCGCTGCCGATCGCCATCGCGCACCGGCTGACCAGGCGCCAAGCCGACGTGCGCCGCGCCTACCCGGACCTGGGCCTGCGCCCCGACGCCAAGTCCCAGGTCACCATCGCCTACGACGAGGCGGGCCAGCCGGTCCGTATCGACACGCTCGTCCTGTCCACCCAGCACGACCCGCGGCTCAAGCAGGCCGACGTCAAGGCCATCGTCCAGGAGCACATCCTGACCCCCGTGCTGGCCGAGTTCGAGGCGTACAACACCGGCGACATAACGCTCCACGTCAACCCGACCGGCATCTTCACCATCGGCGGCCCGCAGGCCGACACGGGGGTGACGGGCCGCAAGATCATCGTGGACACCTACGGCGGCTACGCCCGGCACGGCGGCGGCGCCTTCTCGGGCAAGGACCCGACGAAGGTGGACCGCAGCGCCGCCTACGCCGCGCGCTACCTGGCCAAGCAGGTCGTCGCCGCCGGACTCGCCAAAAAGTGCGAGATCCAGCTCGCCTACGCCATCGGCGTCGCCGAGCCGGTTTCGGTGCGCGTCGAGACCTTCGGCACGGGCGCACATCCCGACGCCGAAATCGCCCGCCGCCTCCAGGCCACGTTCGACCTCACCCCCAAGGGCGTCATCGACCTGCTGGACCTCCGCCGCCCGATCTACCGCGAGACCGCCAAGAACGGCCACTTCGGCAACCCGGCCTTCGGCTGGGAGAAGACCGACCGCGCCCAATCGCTGGCCGGTTAGGCAACAAAACGGCGGGGGCGACCTTCCGGTCGCCCCCGCCCTTTGCTCGTTTGAGGGGACACCACGCCTGACGGTCAGGCGTGGCCGAAGGGGTTGCGCAGGCGCTCGTAGATGCGCTGCTCGACGCGCGCGAGCGAGGTCTCGCCGGCCATCAGGCGGCCCACGAGGCGCGTCCCGGCCGGGTTCTTGACCCCCAGACGGTACGACAGGTAGGGCGCCTTGTGGAACACGCGACCGACGCGCGCGGCCGCGTCGAACTCGTGCGCGAACAGGTCGCGGGCGCGCTGCGTGTACTGGCCGACCTCGCCGGCGACGAGGCACCGGGCCGCCAGGTTGCCGGTGCGCAGGGCGTACTGGATGCCCTCGCCGAACAGGGGCTGCACCACGCCCGCCGCGTCGCCCACGAGCAGCGCGCGGCCGTCCTCCGTTGCGAGCGGCTCGGCGCCGGTCCAGTAGGGGATCGGGTGGGCCCACAGGCGCGGGGCGTCCGCGCCGACCGGCAGCGAAAGCCCGACCGAGCCCAGCAGCGAGTCGATGGCGCTTTTCAAACGCTCCCCCGTATCGGGCGCCGGTTTGCGCGGGAGCAGCATGCCGGCCCCCACCGACAGGCAGTTGCGCTTGGGGAAGATCCAGGCGTACCCGTTCGGGACCGTGCCGTAATCGAGATAGGCCGCGCCCGGCTCCAGAGCGGGGTGCCACCGCCCGCCGTCCGCCCCCCCCGTGAACGGGATCTCGACCTCGCGCGCGATGCCGTAGCGCTTGCTCAGCCGGAGCCCGACCTGCGGCCCGACGACCCCCTTCGCGCCGTCCGCACCCACCACGTGCCGCGCCCGCCACTCCCGGCCGTCGGCGGCGCGGACGAGCACGCCGTCGGCGCCGGCCTCCACGCTGCTCACCTTCACGCCCGTGACGAGCGAGGCGCCCGCGGCTTCCGCGCGGTCTGCCAGATGCAGGTCGAAACGGGGGCGCTGCACCATCCACACCTCAGCCGGCTTCCCGTCCGCCGTCTCCATCGCCGCCAGAACGGGGTCGCGGCCCTTCCACGAATGGCGCAGGTGCGTGATCGTCAGGTCGGCGAAGTCGCCGGGGTCGAGCCCGGCCACCTCGCGCGTGACCGACGCGGGGATGCCGCCGCCGCAGGGCTTGTAGCGCGGGAGCGACGGGGCGCGCTCCAGCAGGAGGACGCGCAGGCCGCCCTCGGCGGCTTTCCAGGCCGCGGTCGCCCCGCCCGGCCCCGAGCCCGCAACGATAACGTCGTAGAGTTCCGCCATGACGGACGCATTGTACCGGGAGACAATAGTGGTGTCAAACGCCGCCGCCCGGTATTCCGTTCAGGTACAATTATAGGTGTCGTTAGGCTGACAATTCTGTGATGGATCAAAAGAACCTACGCTGGGCGGCCATTGGAACGGCGTTCGCGCTGTTCGCGGCCGTGGACCTCCTGATCCTGTTGCTGACGCCGGCGCAGGAGCGCGGAATATCGCTGTGGCTGCCGCCGGCCATTTCGGGACTCGTGGTCCTGATCACGCTGCCTTCCCTGCTCCAGATCTTCGAAAAGCAGCAGGAGAGCATCGAACGGCAGCGCCGCGAAATCGCGACGCTGCACGCGATGGACACGGCGATCGCGTCGGAGATGGAGCTCGGTTCCGTCCTCAGCGTCGCCGTGCGCGAGGCGACGCAGGCGCTGGACGGCGAGCACGGGGGCATCCTGCTCTATGGGAAGGCGGCCGGGCGCGCCGAAGCCTTCCACAACGTTCCCCCGGACCAGAAAAAGGCGTTCCGCGCGCTCGTGCGCCGCGACCGGCCGGACGAGGCGTGGGAGGTGGCGCGGGTCGCGCTGCGGCGCGGGGACGAGGTGCTGGGCCATCTGGCCGTCGCCAAGCGGCGTCCGTGCGCCCCGTTCGCGCCCGCCGACACCACGCTGCTGACGGACCTGACGGCGACGGTCGTCGTCGCCGTCAAGAACGCCCGCGCGCTGGAAGCGGCGCGGCACCTGGCGTCGGTGGAGCAGGAGCTGGTGCGCGAGCGGCGGGTCGTACAGGCGCTCCAGGAAGGGCTTTTGCCCGATATCCCCACCGGGGCGGGCTCCTTCCTGTTTTCCAAGCTCTACGAAGCCCAATCGGACGAGGCGGAGGTCGGCGGCGACATCTACGACCTGTTCCCTCTCGGGCCAGACCGCTGGGGCGTGATGATCGCCGATGTCTCCGGCAAGGGACTGGCCGCGGCGCGCAAGACCGCGATGGTCAAGTACTCCCTGCGCTCCTTCGCGCGCCAGCACGCCTCGCCGGGCGACGTGGCCGCGCTGCTCAACGAGGCCCTTTTCGACGAGCCGGACCTGACGGGATTTGTGACGATGGTATACGGCGTGCTGTCCGACGACGGCGGTTTCACCTACGCGTCGGCGGGTCACGAGACGCCACTGCTCCGGCGCGCCGCGGGGGGCGTTGAAGCCCTCGCCCCGACCGGCGTGGTGCTGGGCGCCGACCGGGACCAGCGGTACGACGAGGTGACGGTCTGCCTACTCCCCGGCGATGGCCTCCTGCTCTATACCGACGGCTTGTCGGAGGTGCGGTCGGGTGATCGCCAGTTCCTGGAGGTGGACGGCGTGGCGCGGATGCTCGACGAGTGCCGGGACGTGCCGGCCGGAGAACTGCCCGCGGCGCTCCTCTCCACCGTGAGCCAGTGGGCGGGCGGCAGGCTCTCCGACGACGCCGCCCTGCTCTGGGTCGAGCGGTCCGCGGACGCGGACTGCCCTGGCGCCTCGGCGCCGCCGACGTGATCCCGGGCCAAAAGCGTCTTGCCATCGCCCGGGGGTCTGTGCTATACTGCCGACACCCGCGCCAAGGAGGTCCAGCCCGCTCGTGAACGCGCCGACCCGCGCCCCCGCAAGCAGTGCGCGCCGACCGCTGGCCGCCTACCTGAAGACGCCCGCCTGGGCGACCGGCGACGGGCCCGACGCCGACGTGGTGCTGGCCGCCCGCGCCCC
>CADCTO010000184.1 GCA_902805585.1 uncultured Armatimonadota bacterium
CCTCGCCCTCGGCGTCATCGTGTCCGTGGCCGGCTTCTTTTTCGTGTCGATGATCTGGCACGAAGGCGCGCGGCTGGGCCTGGTCATCGGCCTGTCCCTGATCGCTATCGTGATCTGGGCCAACGTGGTCGGCTCGCTCCTGCCCATCATTGCCAAGCGGCTCGGCTTCGACCCGGCCGTGATGAGCGCGCCGTTCATCACGACCCTGGTGGACGCGACGGGGCTGCTGATGTACTTCCTGATCGCCAGCGCCCTGCTGCCGGAGCTGTAGCCGCCCGCATGCCACCACCACCGGCGGCCGTGCTACGGAACCCGGAGCATGGCGCAGCGGGCGCCGACGTTTCCGAGGAAATGGCGTCGTTGTCGTAGAACCTTGCCGCAGAGCGTTGCGGGCACAGTGTGCTGCTGTGGTGGCAGGAGTGAGCAGCGATGATAAACGTGGGAGTCTGCAACGGCAGGGAGACCTACCGGGACGTGCCGCCGGATCGGATCGACGCGTTCCTGCGCCCGCCGGCCGCGCCGCCACAGGCCCGGGGGCGCGGCGCCCAGGGCGCACCCCCCGGCGGCAACGGACACGAGCCGGGGGGGAAGCCGGGAGCCGGCGGCGTGCGCGGAGCGGGGGCCTCCGTCATGTGGGTGGACGTGGCCTCGCCCACCGAGGGCGACTGGGCCATGCTCACCGAGCAGTTCCCCTTCCACCCGCTCGCCGTCGAGGACGCGCAGAAGCAGAACCAGCGCGCCAAACTCGACGCCTACGAGGGGTACCTCTTCCTGTCGGCGCGCGCCTGGGCGGGCAGCACCAAGCCCACCGACGACGCCGAGGACGCCACTCGTGAGATCGACGTGTTCCTGGGCCCCAACTACCTGGTCACCGTCCACGAGGGCGGCAGCGAGCCGATCAACGAGACGCGGCGCCGCTGGGAAAAGAGCCCGGAGCTGATGAACCGGCATCCGGCCTTCCTGCTCTACCTCCTCCTGGACGCCATCGTGGACGACTACTTCCCCGCGATGGACGAACTCGACGCCGAGATCGACAAGGTCGAGACGGCGATCTACGGGACGGACCCGGCCGCGGCGACGGACCTCAAGCCCGCGCTCGCCCTGAAGAAGCGGCTCCTGCTGCTGCGCCAGGCGGTCGCGCCGCTGCGCGACGTGCTCAACCAGATGCTGCGCACGGACGACCACGCCCTGCTGCCGTCGGAACTGCACGTCTACTTCCAGGACGTGTACGACCACACGCTGCGCCTGGTCGAGCAGATCGACCTGCACCGCGACATCCTCACCGGGGTCATGGACGCGATGATGGCCCAGGTCAACAACCGGCTCAACCAGGTGATGAAGACGCTCACCGGTATCTCGACCATCCTGATGAGCGTGACCCTGGTCGCCAGCATCTACGGCATGAACTTCAAACATATGCCCGAGCTCGAAACGCGCTACGGCTACTTCGGGGCGCTCAGCGCGATGATCGTTATCGCCGTGGTGCTGACCACCTACTTCAAGCGGATCAAATGGTTTTAGACGGGGCGGGGGACGAGATCATGAACGGTACTCGGAGCTACATCCTGGGGCTGGACCAGGGGACCACCAGTTGCCGCGCCCTGCTCTTCGACCGTGCGGGGCGCGTGGTCCGGGTCGCCCAGGAGGAGTTCACCCAGTCCTATCCACGGCCGGGCTGGGTGGAACAGGACGCCGACGAGATCTGGGCCGTCCAGGAGCGCGTGATGCGGCAGGTCGCCGGCGCCGTCGGACCCGAAGCCATCGCGGCCGTCGGAATCGCCAACCAGCGCGAGACCGCCGTCGTCTGGGACCGGGCGACGGGCGCGCCGCTCCACCCGGCCATCGTCTGGCAGTGCCGCCGCTCGACCGACATCTGCGATCAGCTGCGCAGGGCCGGCGCCGAGGTCCGGTTCCAGCAGAAGACCGGCCTGCTCCTGGACCCCTACTTCTCGGGCACGAAGTTGACGTGGCTGTTCGAGAACGATCCCGCACTGCGGCGGCGGGCCGAGGCGGGCGAGGTCCTGTTCGGCACCATCGACACCTGGCTCCTGTGGAAGCTGACCGGCGGCCGGGTCCACGCGACCGACGTGTCCAACGCCTCGCGGACGCTGCTGTTCGACATCCACGCACGCGACTGGGACGACGAACTCCTCGGCCTGCTCGGCGTGCCGCGCGCGATGCTGCCGCAGGTGCGCTCCTCCAGCGAGGTCTACGGCCACACCGACCTGCTCGGCGGGCAGCCGATCCCCGTCGCGGGCATGGCGGGGGACCAGCAGGCGGCGCTGTTCGGCCAGACCTGCTTTGCGCCGGGGACGGCCAAGAACACCTACGGGACCGGCTGCTTCCTGCTGATGAACGTCGGCGGGCGGCCCATTTCGCCCGCACACGGGCTGCTGGCGACCGTCGCCTGGGAACTGGACGGGGCGGTCGAGTACGCGCTCGAAGGCAGCGTGTTCGTGGCCGGGGCGGCGCTCCAGTGGCTGCGCGACGGTCTGGGCATCCTGCGGGAAACGCCCGAAAGCGACGCACTGGCCCGCGCAGTCCCGGACACCGCGGGCGTCTACTTCGTGCCCGCCTTCACCGGGCTCGGCACGCCCCACTGGAACCCGGAGGCGCGGGGCATGATCACCGGGCTGACGCGCGGGACCCGCCGGGAGCACCTCGTGCGCGCCGCGTTGGAGGCCATCGCGTACCAGTCGAAAGACGTGCTCGACCTGATGGAGCAGGTGTCCGGCGTGCGTATCACCACGCTCCGGGTGGACGGGGGCGCCGCGCGCAACGACTTCCTGCTCCAGTTCCAGGCCGACCTGCTCGGCGTCGACGTCGCGCGCCCCGAGGTCACGGAAACCACGGCGCGCGGCGCCGCGTTCCTGGCCGGCCTCGCCGTCGGCTTCTGGCGGGACCGGGCGGAGCTTGCGACGCTCTGGCAGGCGGAGCGCACGTTCCGCCCCGCGATGGACGCGCAGGAGCGGGACGAGAAGTGCCGGGGCTGGAAGCGCGCCGTCGCCTACCAGACCTAGCCGGGGCGGCGCTCAGACTTCCACGAAGTCGATGAAGCCGCGCTCGATGTCCACGTCCACGAGTTTGACCGTCAGCCGATCGCCGACGTCGCGGCCGTCGCGCCCCGACACCAGTTTCCCCTCGACCGGCGGGCGCAGGGCGCGGACCCAGACGCCCTTGTTCGAGGCCCCGGTGACCAGCGCGTCGAACTCCTCCCCGATGCGGCCGGCCAGGACCGTCGCGGCGGCGGACTTGCGGATCTGGCGCTCGACCTTGTTGGCGGCGTCCTCCTGCTCCGTGCAGTGCCGGGCCAGCTCGGCAAGCTCGTCCGTCCCGTACGGCGGGCGCTCGCCGCGCAGGGCGGCCTTGAGCAGCCGCTGCGTGATCAGGTCGGGGTAGCGCCGGTTCGGGGCGGTCGAATGCGCGTAGTCCCGCACGGCCAGCCCGAAGTGGCCGACCGGCTCCGCGCCGGGCGCCTGCACGGCGTACTCGCCGGCGCCCATCATCTTCACGATCGATAGCGACAGGTCCGGGAAGCGCAGCGGGTCGGCCTCCCGTCGCACGGTCAGGAACTTCGCCAGCGCCCGGGCGTCCGCCTCGGGCGGCAGCGTATAGTGGTATCCGGCGGCCAGCGCCTCGATGCGGTCCCACCGCTCCGGCGAGCGGATGACCCGGCGCAGCGTCGGGAAGCCGCGCTGCTCCAGAAACGCGGCCGTCACCCCGTTGGCGGCGATCATGAAGTCCTCGATGAGCTTCTGCGCGCGGTTCTGCGGGTCGTCCCGCAGGTCCTGCACCGCGCCGTTCCGGACCACCGGGCGGGCCTCGATGGTTTCGAGGTCCAGCGCCCCCCGCTCCTCCCGGCGAGCCCGCAGCCGCCCGGCGGCCCGCTCCTGCAGCCGGACCTGTTCGGCGACCCCCGGGGCCGCGGCCATCGCCTCGGGCATCGGGCCGTCGCCGTCGAGCCACGCGGTCACGCCGTTGTAGGCCAGCTTCGCCTGGTTGTGCACCCGCGCCCGGAAAAGGTCCTGCCCGCCCAGTGCGCCGTCTTCCAGGACGACGTAGGAGATGACGACGGCGAGTCGGTCCTCGTGGGGGTTGAGCGAGGTCAGGTCGGTCGAAAGCCGCTCCGGGAGCATCGGGAAGACGCGCACGGCCGTGTACACCGATGTGGTATTGTGCCGGGCGTGGCGGTCGATGGGGCTGTCCTTTTCGACCAGGGCGTCCACGTCGGCGATGGCGACCAGAACCCGTACGCGGCCGTCACCCAGGTCTTCGGCGACCGTGAGCTGGTCGAGGTCGCGCGAGTCGTCGTTGTCGATGGAGCACCACAGGAGCGAGCGCAGGTCGCGGATGTCCGGGTCCTGTGATTCCTCCGCCGGGCCGCGCAGCGCCTCGGCCTGTCGCAGGACGTCGGGCGGGAAGTCCGGCTCCAGGCCCCGGTCGCGCATCGCGTGCCACGCCAGCTCCGCCAGATCGACCCGGGGCCGGTTCTGCATCCTCGTAGTACCTCTTCTTCGTTCTCGTTTTCCGCCGCGGAAATCACGGGATGGGAAACAATTAGACGTTCGTACGTCGCTTCCTGCGCTGCCGGGGCCAGCCGCGGGGTACAAAGGGTGCAGCGAGGAGCGCGGGCCCCGGCAGTGACCCGCGCAACGGAGGATGCCGTCATGCCGCCGCCGCCGAACCGCCGGGACCTTCCCGACACACAAGGGTTGTCCGCGAAGTACCCGCGCGACGCGGGCATCGCCGGGGACCCGGCCGTGCTGTTCGCCGACGATTTCGAGTCCGGCGACCTGCGCGAATGGGACGAGCGCCGGGGCACGGTGTCGGTGACAGGGGAGGCGCCGCACGGCGGGCGCCACTGCGCCCGGATCGAGATGACGCGCGGCCGGAACACCGGGGGCGACGCCATCAAGTGGTTCCTGCCCGGCGCCGACACCGTGTACGTGCGCTTCTACGTCAAGTTCTCCCCGGACTACCAGTACAACCACCACTTCGTGACCCTGCTCGCCAACCAGAAGCACGACCGCTGGTCGGCGTTCGGCAAGGCGGGCCTGAAGCCGGACGGGACCTACTACGCTTCCGGTATGGAGCCGTGGTTCGCCTGGGGTAAGAACCCGCCGCCCGGCGAGGTGAACCTGTACACCTACTACCTCGACATGGCGCCCGACCCCAAGATGGATAAGTTCTGGGGCAACGCCTTCTTCCCGCCCGGCCCGGGGAAGGGAGCCGCGGCCGGGCCGGGCCGCGTCCTCCCGCCGCGGGCCCGCTGGCAGTGTTGGGAGTTCATGATCGAGGCGAACACCGCGCCCGACAAAGCAGACGGTCGGCAGGCGATGTGGGTGGACGGCAAGCGGGTCGGGCTTTTCACCGGCATCCGGTGGCGCCGCGACCCGGACCTGAAGGTCAACGCCCTGTGGCTCCAGCACTACGGCTACGACCCGGGCGACCCGACCCGGGCCTACTGGAAAGACCGCCAGGCCGTCTGGTTCGATGACGTCGTCGTCGCCACGCGCTACATCGGCCCCATGACGATCTGAGTCGGCCCTGGGGCCGCTTCCCAAACGCGCGCCGATGCGAGTATCATCTCTACGGACGGCGGCGGCGCGGCGGCGACCGCGCGGCCCCAGCCCGTTCCGGCCAAAGGAGAACAGGATGCACTCTTTCGACGTGGAATACGTTCTGGTGAACGGCGAGAAGATCATACGGCACCGCGAGTACACGGCGCCCACGCTGCACGACGCCGTGCACAAGCAGCAGCAGGAGTTTTTCGGCAGCGGCGAAGCGGAGCACATGACCATGTACAAAGAGGACGAGAGCGAAGCCTTCGTGCTTTTGAAGAGCGGCGTCGCCTACTACCGCGTCCGCCCCAGCGACAACGCCACGAACGGCGGCGGCGGGCGATAACCCGCGAAAGGAGCCGGCGGATGGCATCGAACATCATTTCCGTGAACCTCGCCAGTTACGGCGGATTCGCCGCGGGGGCCTACGCGCACCTGGAGCGGATCGGCGTGCGGCACGTCGAGATCGGGGTGCCCGCCCCGGAGCGGGCGGATTCGGTACGGAAAGAGCTGGAGCGGCACGGCCTTTCGGCCGCCTCGCTGCACTGCCCCTTCGACCTGGCGGAGGACGAGCCGGAGGGCATGCGGCCCCACCTGGAGGCGGGCCGGGCGATGGGGGTGGAGCGGTTCTTCATCAGCGCCAGGGCGGGCGACCTGCCCAAGCCCGAGGCGTACCGGCGCCTGCGCGCGCAGGCGGAACTGGCGGACGCGTACGGGATCACGCTGGCGCTGGAAACGCACCCGGACCTGGGCTAGAACTCCACCGAGGCGCGGGCGACCCTCCACGCCGTGGGCCATCCGCGCCTGCGGTGGAACCTGGATACGGCGAACCTGTACTACTACAACCAGAATATCGACGCCGTGGAGCAGGCGCGGCGCGGCGCCGATTTTATCGCCAGTGTCCACCTGAAAGACACCAACGGCGGGCACGGCTGCTGGTGGTTCCCAGCCCTGGGCGAGGGCGTGGTGGACTTCGCCGGCGTCTTCGCCGTGCTGGCGGAACGCGGATTCCGGGGCCCGTACACGCTGGAGATCGAAGGCGTGCAGGGCGAAACGCTGGACGAAGCGGCCACGCAGGAACGGGTCGCGAGGAGCGTTCAGCATTTGCGCGACCTGGGGCTCGCCTGAGGAGCCTGAGGGTGGCCGACGACGATCTGCTGGCGAGCGCCACGGCGGCCATCCGGGCGGCCTGGGAAGAAGGCTGCCCCGTGGCCGGCCACGCCGAAGCGCTGGCCCCCGTTATCGTCCGGAGGTGGCGTTCGGCCAAGCGTCGGGGCGTCCGGTTAGAAGACAAAGCCGAACGGGTGGACGATCTGACCAGGGGGCTCATCGCGCACTACGAACCCGACCCGCGGCTGGTCGGCCCCCTGCGGGTCGACTACCGGTACCTGGCCGAGAAGGTCGCCGACAGCCTGCTGGGCCCGAATCCGCGCGCGGCCGCTGCTCCACCGGGCGCAGACGACGGTACGGCACGCTAACGCCGGCAAGGGGCATGGAAAGGGGCCGAATCGATCTTTTACAAGCATTGGAAGGTCATCAAGACCGGTTGACACGACGACCCGCGGCAGGCACCGCGGCCCGACGACTGCCGCCCCGGGTTGGCCGCCCGGCACGGCAGTCGTCTTCCTGAAGCCCCGATGTTGTGGTAGAATTGACCGTCAAGTTGCTCAGCCTCAGGGTGCGGAGGATTCGATGAGCCTCCGCTCGCATCCCGAGGGAATCGCTCCGGGGTGCCGCTCGACCGAGTGCCGAGCGCCGATGCCCGTCGACTCGCCGTTCCCTGGCGCCATATACGTCGCCGCGCGGGGGAGGCGCAGGCGGCAGTCGTTTGCCCCCCGGCTCTGAAACCCGCGCCCGGCAGTGAGCGACCGTGGCCGCCTTGCGGAACCACCCCGACTCCGGGCCGTGCTCCGCCGGGACCATCTTCGGCAAGAAAGAAGAAACTCTCACCAGATGCGAACCGCACAACACGTACGATCCAGCGACAGGAGCAGGAGAACGGTCCTGCTCTGTTGTTTGCTCCTGTGGGCGAGCTTGACGGGGATGGCAGGCGGCGCTTGGGCTCAGCCCCCGTCCGCCACGATCCGGATCATGCCGCTGGGCGACTCGATCACCGACTCCCACAACGGTCGCCCCTCGTACCGCTACCCCTTGTGGATCAACCTCTTCATGGGCGGCTACGCCGTGGACTTCGTGGGCAGCCGCTACGGCCATCAGGGACAGGCGGTCGGATACAATTTCGACCAGAACCACGAGGGGCATAACTTTTTTCGCGCCGACCAGGTTCTCCCGAACGTGCAGAACTGGGCGCAGGCGGCCCAGCCGGACGTGGTGCTCCTGCACCTGGGCACCAACGACGTGTTCCAGAGCGACGGGAACGACGCCAGCGGCTACGTGGACACGGCGACCAACATCCAGACGATCAACGAGCTGAGCCAGATCATCGACAGACTGCGTTCGGCGCGGCCGAACGTCAAGGTCCTGCTGGCCACCCTCATCGGCGCCTTCAAGTACAAGCTCCAGACCCAGGATCTCAACGGCCGCATCTCCGCGCTCGCCGGCCAGAAGAACACCTCGGCCTCGCCGGTGTACCTTGTGGACCAGTGGCAGGGCTTCGACCCTGCCACCGACACCTACGACGGGGTGCACCCCAACGAGTCGGGTGAGCGCAAAATGGCGGACAAGTGGTACGCGGCGATCGTGACCGTGCTCCGCAACGCTGCCAGGGAATCGGAAACGGCCCAGGGGCTGTCCGTTGATCCCCTGAACCGGGTGCGTCTGCTGTGGGGCAGCGCACGCGGCCGGGCGGACCTGTGGCGGCTTTCGGACTTCGGCGGAGTGGAGAATGGCGTGAGTTTCGGCCCGTACGCCGGCTTCGTGGCGCGCGACATCGCCGCCGGCCCCGACAGCCGCGGCCGGGCGCTGTGGACCCACGACGACGGCCGGGCGGCGCTGTGGGAGACGGACTCGGCCAACAGCCTCCGGACGTACGCCGTGTACGGCCCGTACCCGGGCTGGCGGGCCGTGGACGTGGCCCTGGGGCCCGACATCAAGAGCCGCCTGGTGTGGTCCTATCTGGACGGGACGGCCGGGCTGTGGACCGTGCTGCCGGGCGGCGTCGTCGAGGGGGCGACCGCGTTCGGCCCGTACCCGGGCTGGCGGGTGCGGGCGGTCTCGACCGGCGGCGACAACAAGATGCGCCTGCTGTGGAACGAGGCCGGCGGGCAAGTCTCGCTGTGGACGGTCACGGCGGCCCACGCGTTGGAGGGTTCCGTCCTCTACGGGCCGTTCGCCGGCTGGGAGGCGGCGGACCTGGCAACGGCCCCGGACAACCGGAGCTACCTCTTGTGGCGGCACACGAACGGCAGCGTCGGCGTGTGGCGCGTGTCGGCCGGCGGCGCGATCGAGGACTCGGCCAGCTTCGGCCCGTACGCCGGCTGGAGCGGCGCGTCCGTGAGCGTGGGCGGCGACAACAAGGCGCGCCTGCTGTGGACCCACACGGACGGGCGCGCCAACGTGTGGACCCTGACACCGGGCTTCGCCATCGAGAGCCAGCACGTCCACGGTCCCCGGTAGCGTGGCCGGCCGCCGCGGCACCGGCGCCATTGCCGGTGCCGCGGCGCCCCTGCAGGGCGGGAACAAAACGCCCGGCCCCGTGGTACACTTTTGATATGCTGGTCGGCGTTCCCCGCGAGATCAAAGAAGACGAAAACCGCGTCGGCGTGCTGCCGTCGGGCGTGGACGCCCTGGTGGCCGCCGGTCATAAAGTCCTGGTCGAGACCCAGGCGGGCGCGGGCATCGGCTTTTCGGACGCGGACTACCGGGAAGAAGGGGCGCAGATCGTCACCTCGCCGGACGAAGTGTATGCGCGGGCGGAGATGATCGTCAAGGTCAAGGAGCCGCTTTCCGAGGAGTACGCGCGCGTCCGGCCGGGCCAGATCCTCTTCACCTATTTCCACTTCGCCGCTTCGGAACCCCTGACGCGCGCGCTGATCGAGAGCCGTGCCGTCTGCATCGCCTATGAGACCGTGGAAACCGAAGGCGGGGAACTGCCCCTGCTCGCCCCGATGAGCGAGGTGGCGGGGCGCATGGCCGTCCAGGAGGGCGCCAAGTACCTGGAAAAGGCGATGGGCGGGCGCGGCATCCTGCTCGGCGGCGTGCCCGGTGTCGCTCCCGCCAACGTCGTCATCCTGGGCGGCGGGGCCGTGGGCACGGAGGCGGCCAAGATCGCCGCGGGCATGGGCGCCCGCGTGACCGTGTTCGACATCTCGCTCCCGCGCCTGCGCTACCTCGACGACGTGATGCCCGCGAACGTGGTCACGCTGTACTCGACGGTCGCGTCGATCCGGGAAGCGGCCAAACAGGCGGACCTGCTCATCGGCGCTGTCCTTTTGAAGGGCGCGCGGGCGCCGGTCCTCGTGCCCCGCGCCGTGGTGGCCCAGATGAAGCCGGGCGCCGTGATCGTGGACGTGGCGGTGGACCAGGGCGGCTGCATCGAGACCACGCACCCGACTACCCACAAAAATCCCACTTACGTCGTGGACGGCGTGCTCCACTACGGCGTGGCGAACATGCCCGGGGCGGTGCCGTACACGTCCTCGTTCGCCCTGACCAACGCGACCCTCCCGTACGTGCTCGCGCTCGCGAACCGGGGCTGGAAGCGTGCGCTCGCCTCCGACCCCGACCTGCTGCGCGGCCTGAACCTGGCCGACGGCAAGGTGACCCTTCAGCCGCTTTCGGAGCAGTTCGGTGCCCCGTACCATGACCCCCGGGCGCTGGTACAAGGATAGCAGAGTGAACCCTCCGCCCACCCCCCCGGCCCCCCTCCCTCGGAAGGAGGGGGGAGGCAGCGGCTCCCTGTGGGGAGTGCCCGGCCTCGCGCGTTCCCGGCACACTCCCTCCTCCTTCCGAGGGAGGGGGGCCGGGGGGGTGGGCGGAGGGTTCACCCTGGTCGAACTCCTGACCGTGATCGCCATCATCGCGGTGCTGGCCGGCATCATCTTCCCGGTCTTCGCCACCGCCCGCGAGAAGGCGCGGCAGGCGACCTGCCAGAGCAACCTGCGCCAGATCGGGATGGCGATCCAGATGTACGCGTCCGACTACGACGGCCAGTACCCGTGGGCCGTCGACGCGTCCGACAAGTACGTCCCGCAGATCTGGCCCGCCGCGTGCCGGCCCTTCCTCGACGCCGCCTTGCTGCTCCACCCGTCGCGCGAAACCGTCCCGAAGCCGGGCGTGCTGGACCCCTACATCAAGAATAACGCGGTCTGGCGCTGCGCGTCCGACACCGGGTTCGACGTTCTGGACAACAACGGCTCCTGCGGCGGGCCGTGCCCGATGCCGGCGCGCCCTACCATGTACGAGAAGTACGGGGCGAGCTACCTGTTCCGCACCGAGATCGCCTTCCGGCAGAAGACCGTGGACAGCCTGACCGGGTATCGCCTCGTCAACGGTCAGCCCACCGATGTCGGGCTGGCGGAGGTCAACGTGCTGTTCGACGGCAACGGCTCCTGGCACGGCGGCAGGCTGCAGCCCGACAAACGCTACCTCACCCTGTTCGGCGACGGCCACATCAAGCTGCTGACCAACGCGCAGTATCAGGCCGCCTGGAACACGGAGATCGAGCCCAGCCCGACGCCGATAACATGCCCCTGACGGCGGCCTCGCCGGCCGCGTCATTCCGCCTGCGCGCGCGCTGGGTGGTGCCCGTCGACGCCGCGCCCATCGAGCGGGGGGAAGTGGTGGTGGAGGACGGTCGTATCGTGTCGGTGGGCCGGGCGGACCATCGTGACACCGCCGTCGCCGCCGACGTGCGTGATTTCGGAGCGGCCGCCCTCCTCCCCGGCTTCGTGAACGTCCACTGCCACCTCGAATACACCGTGTTCCGCGGTCTGCTCGAAGAGATGGCCTTCTTCCCCTGGATCCGCGCTCTGACCGCGCTCAAGGCGCACCTGACGGAGGATGATTGGGTCGCCTCGGCCACGCTCGGGGCGGCGGAGATGCTTCGGGCCGGCGTCACGACGGTGGGCGAGTGCGCCGACGCGGGCGCGAGTCTCGAAGCGCTCCTCGCCGCCGGCCTGCGCGGGGTCGTGTTCCGCGAGGTCTTCGGCATCGGGTCCCCGGAACCGGCCGACGCGATCGTGGCCGAACTCGCCGGCAGGGTGGCGGCCATGCGGGCGCGCGTCCGCGAATCCGGGGCGGAAGATCGGGTGCGCGTCGGCATCTCCCCCCACGCGCCCTACACCGTGCCCGCCCCGCTCTTCCCCGCGCTCGCGGCCTACGCGAACCGTGCGGGGCTGCGCCAGGCAATCCATGTCGCCGAGTCGCCCGCCGAGGTCGCGTTGATAAGCGCCGGCGCCGGCCCCTTCGCCGAGATGTTCGCGCGCCGGAACATCCCCTGGCAGCCGGCCAACGTCTCGCCCGCGCGCTACGTCGCCGACGCCGGCGGCTTCGACGCGCCCACCCTCGCCGTCCACTGCGTCCATACCGACGCCGACGATGCCGCCCGGTTCGCCCGGCGCGGCGTCTCGGTCGCGCACTGCCCGAAATCCAACGGCAAGCTCGGCGCCGGGGTCGCGCCGCTGCGCACCTTGCTCGACGCCGGCCTCGCGGTCGGTCTGGGTACGGACTCGGTCGCCTCGAACAACGCCGTGGACCTGTTCGAGGAGATGCGCGCCGCCGTCTACGGCGCCCGCGCCCGGGAGCAGGACACGGGCGCGCTGACGGCGAACGAGGCGCTCCACCTGGCGACCCTGGGCGGCGCGACGGCACTGGGACTGGACGGCGAGATCGGCTCGCTCGCGCCCGGCAAGCGGGCCGACCTGTGCGTCGTCCGGCTGGACGGCCTGCACCACGCGCCCGCCGAGGACGATCCGGTGGCGGCCCTGGTCTACAGCGCCCGCGCGTCCGACGTCGCCCTCACGATGGCGGGCGGGCGGGTACTCTATGACGCGGGCGCGTTCCCCGCGCTCGACGTTCCGGCGCTGCGGGCGCGGGCGGGGGCGGCGCGGGCACACCTCCGGGAGGCTATGCGTGCGGCGTAGACGAAAGACGGCCGACGGCGGCGGGCAGGGCTCCGGGGCGGGCGACCAGTCCATCGGCTGGGTGACGCTGCTGCTCGGCTTGGCCATCACCGGCTTCCTGTTCTGGCGCAACCGGCAGTACATGCGGTTTGAGGAGTATTACCTGCTCAACATCGCCCTCCTACTCTGGGCGCCCCTGGCCACGCTCCTCGTCTTCCTGCGCCGCGAGCCGTCGGACTTCGCCATGACGGCGGGCGACCTGCGCGGGGGGCTGATCGCGGCCTTCGCGCTCTGGCTCCTGTTCCTGCCCGTCGTCTGGTACTTTTCCCGCATCGGCGACTTCCAGCTCTACTACACCCGCCTGCTCGGCAGTTCGGGCGCGCTTCTGGGGCGGCAGATCCAGCCGGACCGCCTGCTTTTCCACGAGCTGGTCTTCGGGTTCTACATGTTCGCCTGGGAGTGGTATTTCCGGGGCTTCCTCCTGTTCGGCCTGAAGCGGCTGATGCCGTTCGTCTGGGCCGCCCTGTTCCAGGCCTCGGCGTTCGCGCTGCTGCACTACGGCAAGCCGCTGCCCGAGGTCATCTCCTCGTTCTTCGGCGCGCTCCTGCTGGCGATGGTCGCCCTCAAGTACCGCTCGTTCCTGCCGTGCTTCGTGCTGCACTGGGCCATCTCCGCCTCGTTCGACGCCGCCGTCCTGTACCACTACCTGAACGGCGTGTCGCGCTGATCGAACACGAATCGGGAACAGGATGAAAAGTCGGGATCGCCTGATGGCGGTGATCCGGCCAGTTATCGTATCGCGCGTACAGGTTACGACCTCGTATACAATCGGGAAAGCGGCTCAACGTTGTGCTCAGGAGGAAACCCATGGCGGCATCAAGTTTCGGTGAACGTGTCGTGATCATCACGGGGGCGGGCGGGGGCGTCGGGCGCACCGTGTCGCTGCGCTGGCTGGCCGAGGGGGCGTCGGTGCTCGCCGTGGACGCCATGCAGCCGTCGCTGGACGCGCTGCGTGCGGCCTGGCAAGAGGCGGCCCCGTCGTCGCCGGCCGAACCGGAACGGCTGGCGGGGTTCGTGGGGGATGTCACGACGGAAGAGGGAGCGGCCCGGATGGTGGCCGAGGCGGAGCGCGTGTTCGGCCGGCCCGCCGACACGCTGCTGCACCTGGTCGGCGGCTTCGCCATGGGGCGCGTGGACGCGCCCGACGCCGCGGCGACGTGGGAGAAGATGGTGGCCCTCAACCTGCACGCGCCGTTCCACTGCTACCGCGCGATGCTGCCCGCCCTGCGCGCCCGCGGCGGCGGCTGGATCGTCGGCATCGGCTCGCGCACCGCCGTCACGCCGCCCGCGAAGATGGCCGCCTACGCCGCGTCGAAGGCGGGCCTGCTCGCGCTGACGCAGTCGCTGTCCGCCGAGGTGCGGGCCGAGAACATCCACGTCAACGTGATCCTCGCCTCCACCATCGACACGCCGGCCAACCGGCGGGAGATGGGCGACGAGGCCGCCAAAAACTGGGTGACGCCGGACGACATCGCGGACGCGACGCTGTTCCTGTGCTCGCCGGGCGCACGATCGGTCTACGGCGCGACCCTGGAGGTCTACGCCAACGCATGAAGAGCGACGACCTGTTCATCGCGGTCCATGAGGGGCCGCCCGTCGCCACCAACGGCTACCTCGTCGGTGACACGGCTTCCGGCGAAGCGATCGTGGTGGATGCGCCGCGCGGGGCGGCCGACGCTCTGGCGCGGGAGGCCGGCCGGCGGAACCTGCGCGTCGTCGCGCTCGTGGACACGCACGGCCACTTCGACCACATCGCCGACAACCGCGCTCTCCTGGAACGCACGGGCGCCGCAGTCCTGCTCGCGCACCCGCTGGAAGCCCGCCGCCTCGCCGACCCGCAGGCCCTGTTCCCGCTGCCCTTCGACATCCCGCCGACCACGCCCACGCGTCTGATCGACGAGGGCGATGTCGTACACGCCGGGCGATGGTCTTTCACGGTCCTGCACACGCCCGGCCACTCCGAGGGCGGCCTCTGCCTGCACTGCCCCGAAGCAGGCCTCCTCCTGTCCGGCGACACGCTGTTCCGGGGGACGTTCGGGCGCACCGACTTCCCCGGCGGCGACGAGGAGGCGATGCAAAACAGCCTGGCCCGCCTCGCCGCCCTGCCCCCCGAAACCGTCGTCCTTCCCGGCCACGGGCCGGCCACGACCATCGAGGCCGAGCGGCCCTGGATCACCGCTCGCAGCCCGACCCGGTGACTTTACGACACTTCCTCATGTCGCCTTGACGCTCCGCGGGGCCGGTTGTATAATCTCCGGGTACGGCCCCGCGACGCGGCGGGTTAGAGGAGGCAGTTCGTGGAGGATAGGCGATTGCAGACCCAACTACGGCAGAAACAAGAGGCCTGTGTGGTCGATGTCAAAGGCGAAATCGACATCTCCACGGTACCCGCTTTCAAAGCGGCGGTCGGTGAGGCGACGGAGTCGGCCGGTCACGTCATCATCAACATGGAAGACGTGACCTACATGGACTCCAGCGGGTTCGGGACGCTCCTCTCGGCGACCAAGAAGCTGCGGCCGGAGGGCGGGTCGATCCACCTGGTCGGCTGCAACGACATCATCACGCGGATGCTGCGCATCACCCGCCTGAACACGATCTTCGAGATGCACGCTTCCGAAGACGACGCCCTGCGCGCCCTGCCGACCAACGGGCACGTTGCGCCTACGGCCGACGGCTCCCCGGTGCCGGCTCGCTGACGCTCGCGGCGGAACGTCCCCTTCGGACCGCCGCGACCCCGGCTCCCGCGGCGGCCAGTGCGGCGACCCCGCACAGCCCCGCGAACAGGCCCACCCGGAACGAAGCCGGCCGGTATTCCCGCGCCGGCGGCTGCCAGCTCCGCCCCGCGGCGTTCTCGTAGATGGTCATGTCGGCCCCCGTGTAGACCCGGCGCAGCGCCGGGTCCCGCGCCGCCAGGTCCGGGATCTCCGGCGCGGCGATCAGGTAGCGCGCCCCCAGATTTCTCGCCGCCTCCACGCTCTTGATGAAGACGATGTTCCCGTTCTCCGGCGGGGACGGGTCCGCACCGCCCCCCGCAACCTGGACACGGCGCTTGTACGCGCCCGGGAACAGGGAGTCGTACCCCCCCAGGTCGTGCAGGGCATAGACCGTCAGCGCGTTGGGCGGCAGCACGGCTCCCTGCGGCGGGACGCCCCCGATGCTCCAGCCCCGGTTGAGCGGCGCGAGCAGCGCCTCCTTCGCGTTGGCCCGGAGCCACGCGATCCCCGGCGTCACCGGATACACGGCCGCGGGCGGCGCGGACGGGTTGTAGCCGATGCCCCACGCCAGCAGGTCCGCGAACGTCAACGCCGCCCCGAAAGCCGCCGCCAGGCGCGCGCGCTCCGGCCCCAGGCGCGGGAGCAGGGCGAGCAGCCCGCCGGCCAGTGCGAGCAAAACGAGAGCGCGCGTCACTCCGGGGGCGGCGAGCGTCATGAGCTGCCCGAACGGGGCCGGCACGGACGCGACCGCGAAGCGCGCCGCCGCGCTCGCGCCCCCCGCCGCCAGCAGGACGGGGGCGGCGATCGCGGCCGTCAGCGCGCCGCGCCGGACGACCTTTTCCTCCAGCAGCGCATGCAGGCCGAGTGCCGCCAGCACCGCCAGCGCGAAGCAGACCAGCAAAAGCGACCGGGCAGGCGAGCCGGTCTGCGCGAAGCCGGGGACGCCCCAGACGAACGGCAGGTTGACGGGCGTGCCGAGCGCCATCAGGAGGGCGAGCAGCCCCAGGCCCAAGAAGAAGCCGCGCTCGGGCGGCAGCGACGCCGCGGCGCCTGCCGGGCCGCGCCACGGCAGGACCAGGCTGTAGACCGCCAGCAGCAGGGGCAGCACGCCGACGTACGCCGCCCATTCGGCGTAGTTGACGGGCACGCCGCTTTCGGACTGGTTCCAGTACGTGCCGTCGTTCGGGTGGCCGAAAAAGTCCGGCGCCAGGAGCGTGACGGCGTTGCGCGGGGGCAGGGCGCCCGAAACGTACGCGTGGTAGCCGGCCCAGGAAGCCGAGCCGATGCGGTGCGACTGGCGCGACAGCTCCAGCGATGGGAGGACCTGCGGGGCGGCGAGGCAGGCCATGAGCAGTCCCGCCGCCGCCAGTCCGAAGAGCCACGGCAGGGGCCGGACCCGGCCGGCGCGCAGCCCGCGGGCGCCGTGCCACAGCGCGTACAGCCCGGCCGCGAGCAGGCAGTAGAACGCCACCTGGAGGTGCCCGGCCAGCAGCAGCGTCCCCGCGACCGCCCCGCCGCCCAGGGCAGCCAGCCGCCCGGCGCGTGTGCCGGCGCCGTCGTGGGCGCGCTTGATCAGCAGCAGGAGGATCGGCAGCCAGCAGGAGACCGCCAGGAACGTGGGCAGCGCGAGCCAGGTGACGGTGGAGCCGCAGAGCGAGAAGGTGATCGCCCCCAGGAGGGCGGCGGAGCGGCGGACGGGCAGCGCGCGCAGGAACGCGTACATCCCCGCCGCGGCGATCAGCAGGTGCAGGGCCGCGCCGGCGCCGAACGCGTACCAGACGGGGAGCAGGGTGAACAGGATGTTGGGCGGGTAGAGCGGGGCGGACTGCGAGTTGGCGAGGAGCGGCGTGCCGCCCTCCGCGCCGAACTGGTACGGGTTCCACAGGGGCAGGCGACCCGACCGGAGTGACCGGGCCGCGTGGAGCCGCCACGGGTAGAACTGCGCGATCCCGTCGAAGCGCAGCACGTTCCAGCCCGTCGCCGGTTCGGCCACGCGCCAGGGCGCGACGTGGCGGAGCTGATCGGCGGGCACAAAGGCCCGGCCCAGGAACAGCGGGCGGTAGAGCAGAGCGAGCGGGATGAGAAGGAGTACGGCGCCGGCCAGGACGCGGCGGGACGCGCGCGTCACCGGATGAAGTTCAGGTTCTTGATGGCCGTGTCGTTCGTGGGGTCCTGTTCCAGCACGCGCTCGAAGACGGGGATCGCCTTCTCGTACTCGCCGAGCATGGTGTGGGTCAGGCCGAGGTCGTTGAGGTACTTGACCGAGGTGGGGGCCAGCGCGACCGCCTTCTCCAGCGCTTCCGTGCTTTCGTCGAAGAGGCCCGTGAAACCGTAGACGAGGCCCAGTTCATGATGGGCGTCCGCGTGGTCCGGCGTTTCCGCCAGTATCCCCTGCAGGAGCGCGACCGCTTCGTCGTACTCGCCGACGACCTTGTGCTGGATGGCCTGTTCCAACCGCGCCGCGACCCCGTTCGCGCCGTCTGCCATGGACACCCTTCTCCCTGCTGCGCCGCCGGCCCAGACAGCCCCTCGCTACCTCGGAAAGGGCCCTGGCGTCTGCGGTGTAGTATAGCATCAATCCCGATACAAATCAAGCCTGCACGAAGTTAGAACGGCGCCGCCCAGCGGTCCGGCGGCCAGTACCGCAGGCAGGCGCGCGCGACGACGTTACGGCCGTCCACGTCGCCCCAGACCCGCGAATCGTCCGAATCGGGACGGTTGTCGCCGAGGACGAAGTAGCGCCCGTCGATGACGCGGTGGGGGCCCCAGTTCTCGTTCGACGCGTGCACCACGTACGGCTCGGCCAGCGGCCGCTCGTCCACGTAGACCCGGCCGCTCCGGATCGCGACCGTCTGGCCGCCGAGCGCGACGATGCGCTTGATATACAGCTCCGACGGCTGCTGGGGGTGGATGAAGACGATGACATCACCGCGCCGGGGCGGGCGGCGCCGGAACGTCATCTTCTCGCCCAGGACGCGTTCGCCCGTGTAGAGCCGGGGCTCCATGCACCGCCCGTCCACCTGGAAGCTCTGTCCCACGAATCGCGTGAGGACGCCGAACACGAGGACGGAAAGGAGCCCGATCACGAGCGCTTCCCGCCCGAGCGACCCGTACACCTTCTTTGCGCACCGCCGCGCGTCACGCCACGCCTTCTTCACAAAGGGGCGAGTCGTGCAGGATGCGTGCCGGAGTCAGGGATGAGGCGCGAGGGACGAGGGGTGAGGAGGGGCGGGAAAGGTCTTCCCCTCGTCCCTCTTCCCTCGCGCCTCATCCCTGACTCATGCGGCGCGTTGCTGCGTCCCGCCGGGCAGCAGCGGGTAGCCTGCTTCCTCGCGACCCGTGAGGTACAACTGGCAGCACTTGCGGGCGAGGGTACGGCAGCGGTTGATGTAGGCCGCCCGTTCCGTGACCGAGATCACGCCCCGCGCGTCCAGCAGGTTGAACGTGTGCGAGCACTTGCACATCAGGTCGAAGGCGGGGTAGCACAGGCCGTCGCCCACGATCCGCTGCGCCTCGGCTTCCTGCATGTCGAAGAGCCGGAACAGGTAGTCCGTGTCCGCCTGCTCGAAGTTGTAGACACAGTTCTGGACTTCGAGATCGCGCTCCATCTCGCCGTAGGTGACGGGGCGCCCGTCCGGGCCGCGCGTCCACACGATATCCCAGATCGCGTCCACGTTCTGCAACAGCATCGCCAGCCGCTCGGTCCCGTACGTGATCTCGGCGGCGACGGGCTTGCACTCGATGCCGCCCATCTGCTGGAAGTAGGTGAACTGCGTGATCTCCGTCCCGTCGAGCCAGACCTCCCAGCCGACGCCCGATGCGCCCATCGCCGCCGACTCCCAGTCGTCCTCGACCAGCCGGATGTCGTGCTCCTCGGGGACGATGCCGATGGCGCGCAGGCTTTCGAGATAGATGTCCACGATGTCGTCCGGCGACGGCTTCATCAGCACCTGGTACTGGTTGTAGCGCTGCACGCGGATCGGGTTGCGCCCGTACCGGCCGTCCGCGGGCCGGCGGCTGGGCTGCACGTACGCCACGTTCCAGGGCTCCGGCCCCAGCGAGCGCAGCGCGGTCGCCGGGTGCATCGTGCCCGCCCCCACCTCCACGTCGTACGGCTGCACGATCGCGCAGCCCTGCGCGCCCCAGAACTGCTGCAGCGCGAAAAGTAGCTCTTGGAAAGTCATTGATGCAAGTATAACCGGGAAGGCCGCAGGGGAGCAAGAAAAATGTAGGGGCGGCGCCATGACGCGCCGCCCCTATCTCGCTCCTGTGGTTCTATGAATGCGGGCGGTAGGTACTACAGCAGTTCCGAAAGGTCCGCGTCGCCGACGTTGACCCCGGAGACCTTGCGCTTGATCCGGGCCAGCGCGTTGTCGACCGATTTGGTCTTGCAGCGCAGCTCGCACGCGATCTCGCGGTACGACTTGCCGACCTGGTAGCCGGAAAGCACCTGCCACTCGAACGACGAGAGGACCTGCTGGAGCGTGTCGTGGAGCATCTTGGTGTCCTCGCTGCGGAGCACCATCTCCTCGGGGTCGAGCGCGTCGTCGCACGTCAGGATGTCCGACAGGTTCCAGTCCGCGCAGGGGTCTTCGGAGGGGGATTCGAGGGAGAGCGAGGTGTTCAGCGGCATCTGCTTCTGCCGCGTGGCCGTCTTGATCGCGGTGATGATGTGGCGCTGGATGCAGACCTTGGCAAACGCGGGGAACGAGATGGCCTTGTCGCACCGGAAATCGACCACGGCCTGCCACAGGCCGATCATGCCGACCTGGAGCAGGTCCTCTTTCTCCGCCCCGACGAGGAAATAACTCTTGACTTTGGTCTTGACAAGATTGCGGTATTTATAGAGCAGAAATTCGGCGGCCTGGTCTTCGCCGCGCTGCGCGCAGGACACGATCTCTCGGTCCGGCATCTCCGCGTAGCGGAGCAGGCATGCCTTCGGAATATCGGAAAGTCTCGTTGCGGTGATCACGCCACTTCTTCCTCACTGGTTGGGTGGAGTTTGCGGTCGGTGGTGGGGCGGCTGGAGCGTCGGGGAAGGGCGGCTGGACTGCGGAGGGGGGAGGGGCGGAACGCGCTCGCGGCGCTCACCTCCCTTGCCGTGCCGACTCCGACGACGGCCCGGATGCGTGCGGCGCCCGACCTGGGCAGGTTTGGGACAGGATGCGGGACGGTCTGGGGGGAATTGCTCGCCATTGCCTCACTCCTCGCGGGGATTATACATCAACATCAACAGCTTTTCAATAAACGCGAATCGGGAACGGGCACATTTTCGCGCCGGACTGCGTATGAACGACGCCTTTCACGTCACGGATCCCGCGCCCGGCGCCGAAATGAAGCCTTGCCGCGGGCGCGGAGTCGTAGCATAATAGAAACGCAAGCCCGACTTCAACCCCGTTTGCGGAGGAATCTGATGCGCGCGTCATCGTCCCTGCCGATCATTGCAACGGTCTTCGCCCTGTGCGCGGGCGGGGCCGCGGCCCCGCCCGCGGCGTACGCCCAGGAAAAGACCGAACCGGTCCGCGTTTCCGTCAACGCCAAGGACCGCCCGGTGCGCGAGGTGGTCATGGACCTGTTCCAGCAGGCCCGGATCCGGAACTACACCATCGCCAACAACGTGACCGGGTACATCACCCTGTCGCTCAAGGACAAGCCGTTCGAGGAGGCGCTCACGCTGCTCGCCCGCACGGCCTCGCCCCGGCTCACCTGGTCGAAAACGGACGGCTTCTACGAGGTGCGGGTGCGCACGACGCGCCGCGCCGCGGAGGCGGCGGAACCGGCCCCCGCTTTCGACGAGACGGCCGTCGAAGGGGCGGACGGCACCCGGGTCGAGGTGATCCACCTGATGTACGCCGACGCGCGCGACATCGTGGCCGTCTTCGAGGCGCTGCGCCCGCCGACGCTGACGGGCGCCTTCGCCTACGTGCCCAACAACGACGTGCTGACCAAGTGGGACCCCCGGGCGCCGGCCGGCACTTTTACGAGCGGCGTCATCGGCGGCTTCCGCAGCCCGTTCGCCACCGGCTTCGGGCAGGGCCCGGCGACAGGAGCGGGCACGGCCCCTCCGTCGCCGGGCGGCCAGGCGGGGCAGGGGAACCCGCTCCTGCCGCCGGGCGTGAACCCGCCGCTAGGCGTCCGGTAAATGTCATGTCCTACGCGATGACCCGGCCCGTGGCGACGACGCGCGAGCAGGCCGCAACGGGGGCGCAGCAGTCCGCTCCGGACGCCGACGCCCCGCTGGTGGCGCGCGCGGCCGCCGGCGACGTGCGCGCGTTCGGCCTGCTCGTCGAGCGCTACCAGCGGCCGATGACCGCCCTCGTCGCGCGGATGACGCCGAACGCCGACGACGTGGACGACGTCGTCCAGGAGCTGTTCGTGCGCGCCTGGAAGGGGCTGCCCCGTTTCCGGGGCGACGCGCAGTTTTCGACGTGGCTGTACCGCATCGCCGTGAACACGGCGATCAAGTACCGGACCCGCCGCCGCGATGAGAACGCCATGCAGGTCTCTACCGAGGATCTGGCGGGCGGGCTGGATTCGCTCGCCGGCGGGCCGGGCGGCGAAGGCGAGGACCCGCTCCTGTCCGCCGAACGCAAGGAGCGCGAGGCGCTGGTCCGCCGCGCCGTCCTTTCCCTCCCGGAGAAGCAGCGCGCGGTCGTGGTGCTGCACTACTTCGAGGGCCGGTCGTGTGAGGAGATCAGCCAGATCGTCGAATGTTCCGTGGGGACCGTCTGGTCGCGCCTGCACTACGCCTGCAAGCGGCTCAAGGGGAATCTGTCGGCGTTGGAAGGGATGGCTTAAGGTGACGCGGATCGTTTGCAAACGGTACAGCGCGCTTCTGGGCCCGTACAGCGAAGGCACGCTTTCACCCGCCGAGGCGGCCCGGACGGAGGCGCACCTGAAGGAGTGTGCCGCGTGCCGCGCGGACCTGGCGACGCTCCAACAAGTGGCCCACCTTTTGCGCGGCTGCAAGCCCGCCGTGCCCGAGCCTTCGGCCGACCTGTGGAGCCGCATCCAGGCGGAGATCCAGCCGGCGGCGCCGGCCTATGGCGCGTCCCGT
>CADCTO010000185.1 GCA_902805585.1 uncultured Armatimonadota bacterium
GCGACGGCGCTGTCGGCGAAGACCTGGTTCGTGAAGCCGGGCTCCACGGTCTTTTTGCGCGTGTTGCCGTGCGCCATGGGAACGTCGCGGTAGGGCGCGGAGCCGCCGGGCAGCCACGTCCGGACGTCGGAGAAGCCGCAGTTCCAGGGGTCGGGCTTGACGTGCCACTTGCCGACGAGCACCGTCCGATAGCCCGCGTCCCGCAGCAGGCCGGGCAGCAGCGGCGCCTTCCCGAAGCCGTCGGGCCGCTTCACGTCCGGCCGCTGGGTCTGGTTCGAGAAGTAGCCGTGCCGGTGCGGCGGCAGGCCCGTCAGCAGTGTCGCCCGGTTCGGCGCGCACTGCGGGATGTGGACGGTCGCCTGCCGGAAGTAAACGCCTTCGCGCGCCAGCCTGTCGAGGACCGGCGTATGGACGGCCGGGTTCCCCGCCGCGCCGAGCGTGTCCCACCGCTGGTCGTCGGAGATGATGAAGACGATGTTCGGGCGTTTGTTTGGCTGGGCGGCGGCCGGTGAAAGCGCGGCCGCCAGAAGAAGCGCAATCGCGAAAAAGCGGTTCATCACGGGTTCTCCGTTGTGGTGGTCGGCGGGCTGTCGCGGAAGCCGGCGCGGCTGGCGCGGGCGCGAACGACAGCGCCGGGCGGGACGGCGACCGGCCCGGTGTACAGCCGCCAGCGCGCCGCCGGGCCATCGCCCGCATCGGTGGTGTACGCCAGCGACGCGCCCTCGGTCGGGCAGGACAGGGTCAGCCGCCCGTTTTCGAGGCGGGCGACCGGCGCGGCGGTCATGGGCGTCACGCCGCCGGGCCGCATCCGCGCCTGAAGTTCGGCTTCGGAGATCAGGCCGAGGTCCTTCGTCTCCTTCTGCCAGTCGGCGAGCGCCCGCCGCATCTTCTTGAGCGTGTCGGCATGCTTCGGGTCGGCGGCGAGATTGTGTATCTCGTGCGGGTCGGCGAGCGTATCGTAGAGTTCCTCGGCGGGTTTTTCCGGGAGGAAGAACAGACGCTGCGCGGGCGTCAGCAGATCGGGCGTCCTCCCCTGCCCCATCAGGGCGGCCTCTTCTTTATGAAGGCGGCGCATCTCCTGGAGCGTCGGCATGAGTTCGCCGTAGCCGATGTACTGGGCGTAGGGCTTGCCCGGCTGGAAATTCTTGATGTATTTCCAGCGCTTATTGCGCGCGGCCCGGATGAGGTCGTAGGTCTCGTCCATGCGGTCGCGATGTGCGAAGACGTGCTCTCGCGGCGCGGGTAGGTTTTCGCCGAGGAACGCCCGGCCCTGCATGTGTTTCGGGACCGTCACGCCCGTCACGTTCAAGACGGTCGGGCCGAGGTCGAACAGGCTGACGAGGTTCTCGTCGACGGTGTTCGACGCGATCTTGCCCGGCCACCGGACGAGGAGGGGGACGCGGAGGCCACTGTCGTAGACCCAGCGTTTGCTGCGCGGCAGGCCCCGGCCGTGATCGCCCCAGAAGAAGACGACCGTGTTGCCGGCCAACCCGTCCTCCTCCAGTTGTTTGAGGAGCGCCGCGACCTGCTTGTCCATCGCCGTGATGTTGTCGTGATAGCGCGCCCAATCCCTGCGAACGAGCGGCGTGTCCGGGTAGTAGGGCGGCAGCACGGCCTTCGCCGGATCGTGACGCTCCGCGTCGGTCAGCGCCGCCGTGTTCTTCTGGTAGGCGGCTTCTTCCGCACGGATCTGCGACTCGTGCGTCACTTCCAGGTTGAAGACCGCGAAAAAGGGCTGCGACTTCTCCGGGCGGTTGCGCCAGTGCGCTTGCTTTCCGTTCTGGTCCCAGGCTGTCATGGGCGCGGGAAAGTTGTAGTCGGTCTTGGCGTTGTTGGTGCAGAAATAGCCCGCCGCCCGCAGATACTCCGGGAAGCACTTCACCTCGGGCGGCGGCACGCCCTGCGAGCGCATGTGCATCGTCCCCATGGTCGTCGCGTACATGCCCGTGATGATCGCAGAGCGCGCCGGCGCGCACACGGGAGCGGTCGCGAAGGCGTTCGTGAACCGCGCGCCTTCAGACGCAAACTTGTCCAGGTTCGGCGTGCGGGCGTACTCGTCGCCGTAGCAACGGAGGTCGGGGCTGATGTCTTCGGTCGAAATCCACAGCACATTGGGCCGGTCGGCTCGCTGCTGCGCGCGCGCCGGCACGATGGCGGCGGCGACGAGCGGCAGAGCGGCGAGCAGGGAGATCGCGGTTTTCATGGGAATTCCTCGGCGAAGACGGCGGCGGGCGCGGGCCGGACGGTGCGTGCCACTAGCGCCTTGTCCATGTTTCACTCGCGCCCGCCGCTCTTTCGCTGCGGCGCAGTCGGGGCATCTCTTTCGGGCAGGTGGCGCGCCAGGTTTTTCTTCACGTCCGCGTATTTCGGGTCGGCGGCCAGGTTCGTCCATTCGTGCGGGTCGGCCTGGTGGTCGTACAGTTCCTCGCCGCCGTCGCGGTAGCGGATGTAGCGCCAGCGCTCGGAGCGGACGGCGTGGTTGCCGCGCAGATAGGTGGTGAGCGACGGGTGGTCCCACGGGGCGGCCGGATCTTTCAACAGCGGGGCGATATTTCGCGCCTCCAGTCCCTTCTTCTCCGGCAGGCCGCACAAAGCGACCAGCGTCGGGTACAGGTCCATCAGGTTCACGGTGCGCGCGCAGGTCCGGCCGGGCCGGGTGACGCCGGGCACGACCATCATCAGCGGGACGCGCGTGGTGTCTTCCCACAGGGCGAACTTGCGCCAGTGCCGCTTTTCCCCCAGGTTCCAGCCGTGGTCGCCCCACAGCACGATGATGGTGTTGCGCCCCCGCGGGCTTTTCTCGACGGAATCGAGCAGCCGGCCGATCTGGGCGTCCATGAACGAGATGCTTGCCAGATACGCCTGGACCGCCTGCTTCCACTGGCCGGAGTCGGCGACCGCTATGTGGTCGCCGGAGCGCAGCGCAAGGCGTCTCCCCTCGGCCGGCACGTCGTCCAAATCGTCGTCCCGGACGTCGGGAAGCGTGATCTTGTCCAGGGGGTACTTGTCGAAGTACGCTTGAGGCACGTACCACGGCAGGTGCGGGCGCGTCATGCCGACCGCCAAAAACAGGGGCTTGTCCCGTTTCTCGTTCCAGCGGTCCAGAGCCCACGAAACGACCCGGTAGTCGCCCATGTCCTCGTCACGGGCAGAGGGCAAGGGCGCCCAGTCGAAGTGGCCGCGCTTCAAACCGTTGGCAGGTCTCTTGGCGGGCGAGGGCGAATTGCCCGGCCCGCGGAAGGCGTGCCACGATTCGGGGTCGTTGTACGCGTTGTGGAAGATCTTGCCGGAGCCGATCACGTCGTAGCCGTTCGCCATGAAGTGCTGCGGGAGCGTCACGGCGTCGGGCAGGACGGGCCGCCACGGGTTGTCGTTCTCGTAGACGCCGGAGGTGGACGGGCGCACGCCGGTGAGGAGCGCCGTGCGCGACGGGTTGCACGACGGCGCGGCGCAGTACGCGCGCGTGAACAGCACGCCCCGCTTCGCCAGCCGGTCGAGATTCGGGGTTTTGACGCCGGGATAGGCGTTCAGTGCGCCGACCCAGTCGTTCAGATCGTCCACGGCGATGAACAAGACGTTGGGCCGCTGCCCTGCCGCCGCGTTCTGCGCCGTCACGGTGCGGGGCGGCAGGGCGGCGGCGGCGAGCGTCAGCAGCAGAAACAGGGCGGCACGACGGCGCGCCACGTTTGTGGTCATTTCCGCTCCTCCGGGTTTTCCCCGACATCGTCGGCCGTGGGCGGGACGAGGAATCCCGCGGCTTTCTGCCGAGGCTCGAACTGGGCTTCCGTCCACTTGCGCAGGTCGTTCGGGTTCATTGCGCGTCCTCCCCGCCCGCTCTAGGCGCGCCGGCCTCGCGGCCCGGCGGGACGGGCAGTGGCAGGTAGTCGCGATTCAGGATCATCCACTCCTGAAGCTGGGCCTTAAGTTCACGTTCGACGGCGGCGTGCTCCGGCTTGCCCGCGAGGTTCGTCATCTCGTGGGGGTCGCGGGCGAGGTCGTAGAGTTCGAACATCGGGCGCGCGGGCGAAAAGTACAGGCGGGCGAGTTCCGGCGCTAATTTCCCGTCTTGGTTCATCGCCTGGATTTCGCGCCAGAGCGGATGGCCGGCGAAGTCCACGGGCGAGTACGGCAACTGCCACAGCGCGTTGTAGATGAGTTTGTGCGTTCGGGACACCACGCAGCGGCCCAGGTCGAAGTTGCCCGTATTTGTGGGTAGAGCCGAGCCGTGCGCGCCGCGCTCCGAAAAAACGTACCGGCGCTGCTCGTCCGGTGACGGTCCGCTGCCGCCCCGCAGAACGGGCAGGAAACTCAGGCCCGTCATCTCCCTCGGGACGGGAACGCCCGCCGCTTGCAAGACCGTGGGCGCGAGGTCCTCGCCGGAAACGAGCTCGGTGGCGCGTAGGCCCGCTTTGATCGTTCCCGGCCAGCGCGCGAGAAGGGGGACGCGGATTCCCAGCTCGTTCAGCGTGCCCTTGCCCCGCAGCAGCGCGCCGCCGTTGTCGCCCAGGAACACGACTAGGGTGTTCCTGTCCTGCCCGCGCTCTTCGAGGATTTTGAGCACGCGCCCGAACAGGCCGTCGAGCCGGGCGACTTCATCGTAGTAGCGGGCGAGGTCGTCTCGCACGGCGGGCGTGTCGGGCATGAAGGGCGGCAGGACAAGTTTGGCCGGGTCGTGCGGCTGCGGGATGGCGTTCCGATCGAGCGGCCGGTGCGGGTCGCTGAAGCCGACCTGGAGGAAGAACGGCTTCCCCGCCGGCAGTCGGTCGAAAAAAGCGTTCATCTGCGCGGGGACCTGCGCCTGCGAGCCGGCATGGAGGAAGTCCACGCGATCGGCGAACGTGCGCAGACGGTGCCGGTCGAAGACGGTTTTGCTCTCGTCGGGCAGCCGCGAGCCGTCCAGGTGATACGTGCGCCCGCAGATTCCCGTGAAGTAGCCCCCGCCGGATCGCAGCAGTTCGGGGAACGCCGCGATGTCGCGCGGCAGCGGCGCGGAAAAGCGGGTCATCCCGATGGCGACGGGCGAGCGGCCCGTCATGAACGCGGCGCGCGACGGCACGCACTGCGGGCTGGCGACATAGGCCCGGTCGAAGCGGACGCCCTCGGCGGCGAAGCGGTCCAGGTTGGGCGTGCGGATCTCTTTGTTGCCGTAGCAGCCGACGAACGCGGCGCTGTGGTCGTCGGAGATGACGAGCAGGATGTTCGGCCGCTGCGGCGGCGTTTGCGCCCGGCCCCGCGAGGCGAGCAGGGCGAGCGTCAGCACGAGCAGCAAAGCGGCGGCGGCGCTCCGGTGGCCGTTCGTCATTTGGTTTCTCGCGGGGCGATTTCGGTTTCGCCCCAGACCCTCGGCGCCTTATGGCCGGGGGGCGCGGGGGCGGCCTTGGGAGGCACGGCCTGTACAGCAAGGGCGTCCAGACGGGCGCGCAGTTCCCTGGCCTTGTCCGGGCGCTCCCCCGCCAGGTTGCGCGTCTCGTTGGGGTCGTGGGCCAGGTTGAAGAGTTCGACCGCTTGGCCCCTTGCCCGGCGTGGCCGGCGCGGGCCGGCGGCAGGGCTTTCGGCGTCTTCCACGTCGCGGACGTCGCCGCCCAGGATGAGTTTCCAGTCGCCCGCACGGATCGCGCCGCCGCCCGGCGTGGTGTTCAGCAGAATCGCCTCGTGCGGCGAGGGCGCGTTCCGGGTGAGCGCGGGCCACAGGTCGTGCCCGTCGAGGGGCAGCGGCTGGGCGAGCGGCGCGCCGGCCAGGTTCAGCAGCGTCGGGTACCAGTCGGCGATGTGCAGGGGCGCCTTCACCGTGCTGCCCGCCCGGATGCGCCCGGGCCACGAGGCGCAGGCGACGACGCGCACGCCGCCCTCGTAGAGCGTGCCCTTGCCGGCGCGCAGCGGCCCGTTGTTCGTGACCCGGCCCGGCGACGGCCCGCCGTTGTCGCTGGCGAAGACGACCAGGGTGTTGCTTGTCAGTTTCTCGGCGTCGAGGGTGTCCAGAATCTGGCCGACGGCCTCGTCCATGGCGGCGAGCATTCCCGCGTACAAGCGGCGCTGCCGGGGCAGATGGGCATACGGCGCGGTGTAGGTTTCCGGGACCTGAAGCGGCGCGTGGACGGCGTTGAAGGGGACGTACAGGAAAAGGGGTTGCTTCTTGTCGCGTTCGCGGATGCGGCGCACGGCTTCGCGGGCGAGCAGATGGGTGGAGTAGCCGGGATCGTGGTTCGCACGGTCGTCGCGGTGCCAGTCGTGGCCGCCGTCGCGCTCGTGGGAAAAGTAGTCGATCGCGCCGTTGTAGTGGCCGTACTGGTGCTCGAAGCCCCGCGCGGTCGGCAGGTACCCGCGCTCGAAGTGGCCGAGGTGCCATTTGCCGGCGATGGCCGTTTGGTAGCCGGCCTGTCGGAGCGCCTGGGGCAAGGTCCGTTCGGCGAGGGGCAGGCCGTAGCGCGCCCACGGGCGGACCACGCCGACCTGAAGGCCGTGGCGCATCGGGTAGCGGCCCGTCAGGAGGGCGGCGCGGGTCGGCGTGCAGACGGGCTGAACGTAAAAGGCGTCGAGGATAGCGCCGGACGCGGCCAGTTTGTCCAGCCGAGGCGTCTTTATCTCTTTGCCGCCCATGAAGCCGCAGTCGGCGCGCCCCAAGTCGTCGGCCAGAATGAACACGATGTTCGGGCGCGGTGGTGGTGGCGTCGACGCCCCCGACGCCCCGGACGACGGGCGCGGGCGTGCCGGGGCGAGGAGGAGGCCCAGGAACAGAAGCAGCAGGAGGGGGCATAAACGCTTCATCGCAGTGAGTCCTCGTGGGGCAGGCTGTCGTCGGGTCGGTGTTATGGGCGCTCGCTCATAATTGCTGCTTTCCGAACGCCGTTATTCGGGCCGCGCCGGACGGGGCGCAGGCGCCCCGGGGAGCGAATCTCCGCCCCCGTACGGGGGCGGGAGATCTTTCTCGTTATTCGTCTTTGGCGCACCGGAAGCCCAGGTTGTTCAGGCCGCTGTCGGGCGCGCTGTGGCTGCGGGCGGCGGCCCGGAAGCCGCGGCAATAGTTCAGGCTGCACATCCACGAGCCGCCCCGGATCACGCGCTCGTCGCCCTTCGCCGGGCCGCGCGGGTTTGTTCTGGGGCTGCGGGCGTAATAATCGGGGGCGAACCAGTCGCCGCACCATTCCCACACGTTGCCGCCCATGTCATACAGGCCGTAGCCGTTGGGGGCGAACGAGCCGGCCGGCGCGCGGCGGCCCCCGAAACCATCCTCGCCCGTGTCGCGCGCGGGAAACTCGCCCTGCCACCAGTTGGCGACGGGTTTGCCGCGGGGTCGCAGATCGTCGCCCCACGGGAAGGTCTTGTTTTGCCGCCCGCCCCGGGCGGCGAACTCCCATTCGGCTTCGGTCGGCAAGCGCTTGCCAGCCCAGCGCGCGTAGGCAGCGGCGTCGGCGTGGCTGATCTGGGTGACGGGTTCGTCGGGACGGGCGGCGGGCCTGTTCGGGCCGTCGGGGCGGCGCCAGTTCGCCCCCTCGCCCTTGGTCCACGCGCCGCGCGCGGGGTCAAAAACGCCGCCCCAGCCGAACTTTTCGGCCTCGGTTTTGTAGCCCGTCGTCTTGATGAAGCGGGCGAACTGGCCTACGGTCACTTCCTGCTTGTCGAGCAGGAACGGCGAGACCGTCACGGTGTGGACGGGCCCCTCGAAAGGGAAGCCGTCGTTCGTGCCCATCGCGAACGTGCCGCCGGGGATGCGGACCATACCGGCGGGCGTTTTCCTGAACACGGATTTCCGAGGCGGCGCCGGTTTGGAGCGCGCGGCGAGGGGGAGCAGGAAAAAGGCGGAGCCTGCCGCCCCGGCGGCGAGGACAACGGCGGTGAGGCGTCGGGCCGCGATCTTTGGTGTCATGTATTTTTCGATCCTCGCGCTGCACACCGGGGCGGCTCGGTCATCAGATGGGACGGGAACGGGGCGGCGGCGGCGTCCGGGAAGCGAAGCACACAGGCGAGCAGGAGGATTCGGCGGAACATCATTGTTGCTCCCGGAAAGGTACGGCGGATGCCCCATCATACACCGGCTTGGCGCGGGGGAGCAAGTGTCGCCGGCGGCCGCGAGAAGATGCGGGGTAAGCCGCGGCGAAATGGCCCGGCAATTCCAAACACAGGGTCAGGCACTTCTGTGGACCCCGACCCCGCATGCCCAGGAATGTCGCACCTGACGCCAAAATGGAAACCGTCGCCCGCGGCGCCTTTCTGTGCGCTCCCGCTGTTCTCGCGCTCTCTCGCTCTCCACGCCCGCCCGGTTCCTGCCACCGTGCCACATGCGGACAGGCACGTCATGCGAGCGGAGTTTTGTGGGATTAAGACACCCCCGCTCCGGACTCGAACCAGCGAGCCTAGAAAGGTATTGCCCGAGGTGTCGGGGCTACGGTTCCTCTATTCGCTGGCAGAACCGCGACACCTTCCGGCGGCTCCTGCCCCCGGCGTACACGCGCACGGGCACATCGGCGTGCCGCGGGTTGTGGTTCTTGCGGCGAATCGGGTCCCTAGTAGTACCTTAATCCCACATTGGGCGCGAGGAACGTAGAAACGGCGTTGGGCGCGGATGGGGTCGGAATGGTCGCTGCCAGATCCGGAGGAGGAGGCGCCGGCCTCGCCTGAGGCTGCCAATGATGCGCTAAGATACTCACCCCAAAGGATGGACATCTTAGCGGCACGGTGATCACCTTAGGCGAGGACGGCACCGAACTCGCCGGCGAAATCCGGGTGAGGCCCACCCCTCCCCGGGGCCGTCTCCGCGGGAGGTCGCATCGTGCGGGAGGGCCGTGCCGCCCGCTCCGGCCTGCCTGGCGCAGGAGAAACCCGCCCGCCTGGTGAAGCCTACCCCCGGCCCGAGCCCGCTCCGGCCGCGGAGGTCGCCGTCATGTCCGCCGACACCCTTCCTTCCGGCACCGTCACGTTCCTGTTCACCGACATCGAGGGCAGCACGGCCCGCTGGGACCGGCACGAGGCCGCCATGGGCCCGGCCCTCGCCCGCCACGACGCGCTCCTGCGCGAAAGCGTCGCCGCCCACGGGGGCCACGTCTTCAAGACGGTCGGCGACCTGTTGATCTGGAACCGTCTGCTGCTGCACGCGAACGGCCACGACGTTTCCGACCGCCCCCGGGTGGCGCAGTACATCACGATATTCCCCGCGCCCGAGGGGGACGAATGGGAGCGGCGCCGCCACGAGCGCATCGCGCTGTGGCGGGAGCGGCGCGCCTCGGCCGGCTTCCCCGGCGACCCGCGCGGCCGGGAGCAGGCGCACGGCGCCACCGCCGAGCCGACCCTTCTGGGCCGCCGGCCGCTCGGAATGGACCGTGGTAAGAGGCATCCGCCTCAGACCCTCCTTATAACCGATCCTGCCCCGCCAGGTTCGGCATCTGCGAGAAAGGGGAACTCGGCGGAACCTGGCGGGGCAGGATCGGTTCCGCCCCCCTTTCGGGGACACCCCGGCGGGGTTCGTCCGAGCCCCCGAATCGCGCCGCTTTCCTGTTCCCGAAGACCGTCGCCGACATCGT
>CADCTO010000186.1 GCA_902805585.1 uncultured Armatimonadota bacterium
GCGGGCGCCGGCTTCACGGGCGGCGGCGTACTTACGGTACGCTGAGCCCGCGCCGGCTTCTTCTCTACCGGGTCGCGCCGGGGTGGTTCGGGCGACGGGGTTCCGCGTTTGGTTACCTGCTGGCGGTTGTCGCCGTTGGACCGGAGGAACATCGGCACGGCGGCGAGCGTGGAGAGCAGGAGCAGCACCGCAGCCACGGGCCAGCGTTTGCGAGCCACGGAAAAGGTACGGGCGCCGGCGGGCGCCAGGGGTGCGGCGGCGGTCACCGCCCCGCCCTTGACTCCGGCGAGCGCCCGGCGCGGCCGGCGTGGGCCCGCGGACTCGACCGGAGCGACGGCCGTGCGGAAGGCGTCGGCGAGTTCGCGGGCCGTACCGTACCGCCGGCCGGGGTCCTTCTCAAGCGCCCGCTGGACGACCTTCTGGATCGCCGGCGAAACGTCGTGCAGCGGTTCGGGCGCCTTGTGCGCGACCTGGTACAGCACGGACGGGATGTTGTCGCCGACGAACGGGGGCTTCCCGGCCAGCATCTCGTAGACCAGCACGCCCAGCGCCCAGAGGTCGGAGGCCGGCGTCGCCGCCCCGCCCCGCACCTGCTCGGGCGCCATATACGCGGGGGAGCCCACCATGGATCCGGCCTGGGTCATGGTCGTGTCGTCGGCCTGGCGGGCCACGCCGAAATCCATGAGTTTCACGCGCCGGCCCGGGAGCAGCATCACGTTGGACGGCTTGATGTCCCGGTGGACGACGCCCTGGGCGTGGACCGCGTCCAGCCCGGCGGCGACCTGATCGAGCACTTCCGCGGTCTCGTCCGGCGACAGCGGCCCGGTGTCCAGACGCGCGCGCAGCGTGACGCCGTCGAGGAACTCCATCACCAGGAAGTGGAGGCCGTCCTGGTCGCCCACGTCGTAGATCTCGACGATGTTCGGGTGTGACATTCGGGCGACCGCGCGCCCCTCGCGCTTGATGCGCGCGACGAGCGCCTCGCGCTGGCCCGCCGACAGGTACTGCGGGACGGCGAGCACCTTGAGCGCCACCGTCCGTCCGATCCGCGTGTCGACGGCCTCGTAGACGGTGGACATGCCGCCCCGGCCCGCCTCGCGGGTCAGGACGTAGTTTCCCAATTTTGGGGACGTCTGTGTTTCCATGTGCCGCTGCCCTCGAAACGATTGCACCCTAGGATACCCTAAGAAAGGGTGCCGGAAACAAGGGAGCGTGGCACGGGCCAGGTCTGCCCTCACCCCCTTCCCCTCTCCCCTGGCTTCCGGCTGCCGCCGGGGGGAGAGGGGTGCCTGACACCGAATCGACAGCGGGTTCACGAACCGGAGCCTGCGATAGGCCGTCCCCGTCCCCTCCCCCTCCCTCCGAGGGAGGGGGCCGGGGGGTGGGTCGCGCAGCCGCAGTCGAGCCGGTCACAGGCACCCCAGAAGTCCGGGCCGCTCGGGGTACGCACCGGCGGGCGCCGGGTATACTGTGAGCCGGAGGGGTGTTGTCTTGCGGGTTCGCCGTTTTTTCGCCGTTGTTGCCGCTATCTTGTTGCCCATGTCCAGCAGTTATGCCCAGACGGACCCGACCTCGGCGGGCGGCGGCGCCCGCCCGCCGTCGGCGCCGGGTCGCGCGGTGCTCGACATTGAACGACTGGCGCCCGTGCCCGCGGGCCGGTTCCCGAACGACGTCCCGACCTGTGACGTGCTGGTCGTCGGCGGCGGACTGGGCGGCGTCGCGAGCGCGGAGGCGCTGGCCCGGCAGGGCGTGAGCGTGATCCTGGTCGAGCCGACCTCGAAACTGGGCGGGCAGCTCACGTCGCAAGGCGTGCCCGTTCCGGACGAGAACAGTTATATCGAGCGCGAGCCCGGGCCGGGAACCCGGAACTACCGCGAGCTGCGCGAGCAGGCCCGCGCCCGCTACGCGCAGACGCCGGGCATCGTGCCGGGGCGGGAAAAGAACGTCGGCCAGTGCTGGGTCAGCCGCGTGTCCGGCGAGGTGGGCGTGTGGGAAGCGGCGATTCGGGACCGCCTCGCGCCGCACCTTTCCCCCCTGCGCATCAAGCGCGTGCTGCTGCGCCACCAGCTTCTCGATATCCAGCGCTATCCCGGCAACGGGCGCTTCGCGTACGCCGATGTGCTCGACCTGGACGCGGGCCGCATCGTCCGCATCGGCGCCCAGTTCCTGCTGGACGCTACGGAGCTGGGCGACGGACTTGTCCTGGCCGGGTCGCCCTGGACCGTCGGGCAGGAGGCGCGGTCCGAGCACGACGAGCCGCACGCGCCGCCCGAGCCGCGCCCGGACTGGATCCAGAGCTTCACGTACGGGTTCGCCGTGCGCTGGACCCCCGACGGCCCGCACCCGATCGTGCCCCGGCCCGAGGAGTACGAGTACTTCAAGTCGCTGGGCGAGTACACGCTGAACTACCTGTACTCCGACGAACGCGGCGAGGTCCCGTACAAGGTGTTCGCCAAGGCGCCGAACGCCGCCGGGCCGTTCTGGACGTACCGGCGCCTGATCGCGGCGTCGAGCTTCCGCGAGAACCCGGCCTACGCGCAGGACGTGTCGCTGATCAACTGGCGCGGGAACGACTTCCACGAAGAGAACCCCATCGGCAAACCGTTGGACGAGCAGATACGGATCCTGCGGCGCGGCAAGGCGTTCGCGCAGGGGTTCCTGCACTGGCTCCAGACGGAATGCCCGCGCGACGACGGCGGAGTCGGTTACCCGGAGATGCAGCCCGCCCCCGACGTGCTCGGGAGCGAGGACGGCTTTTCGCTGCACCCCTACATCCGCGAGTCGCGGCGCCTGCGGGCCGAATTCACGCTCACCGAGAACCACCTCGCGCCCGACCCGGCCGTTCCGGAAAAGAAGTACGGGGAGGAGTTCTTCGACACCGTCGGCACCGCCCTGTACGCCATCGACATCCACCCGGCAAAGGGCGAGCCGCCGTTCCTGGAGCGCGCCCTGCCCTACCACCTCCCGCTTGGAGCGTTCGTGCCCGCTTCCGGCCCGCCCAACGTGCTGCCCGCGGCGAAGAACTGGGGCGCGACCCGACTCGCACTCGCCTCGGCGCGCATGCACCCGACGGAGTGGCTCGCCGGGGAGATCGCGGGTAACCTGGCCGCCTTCTGCCTTCTGCGGGGCGTCGATGCGAGCACCGTCCGCAACACCCCCGATCTGCTTTCTTCGTTCCAGTCGCAGCTGGAGCAGAGCGGGGTCACGCTCCGCTGGTCGAGCGTGGCGCCCTGAGAAGGAGAGCGCAATGGGACCCCGGAGCCGCATCGTCGCGACAGGCTGCGCCCTGCTATGCTCACTCGCCTTATACCTCAGGGATCAACGGGCAGGCGAGGATGCCCGATGCCCGTACCGGATCGTCGATCTGGGGACGCTGGGTGGTGAAGGCAGTTGGGCGGTCAGTATCAACGACCACGGGCAGGTGGTTGGCGAGTCGGACCTCGGCTATTACAACTTCACCAGCGGTTTCCTCTGGGAGGATGGGAAACTGCGTGATCTGGCGAAGCCCGCTGGCGTCAACTTCATCCCGACGACGATCAATAATGAGGGGATCGTAGCAGGTTTCGTCCGGCATGGCTACGTTGAGGAAGACTCTCGCGCCGCCATCTCGAACCTGGGGACGGTGACCGAGCTGGAAGCCCTTCCCGGTTACCCCTCCGGTGTGCCATACCAGATCAACGACCGGGGCGAGATGGTGGGCCATGCCCGTGACGCTTCGGCCGGACCATGGGATCACACCTACAAAGCGTTGCCTTTCCTCTACAGCGGCGGGAAGATGTCCCGGTCTGGCTTCCTGTTCGGCGGCAACGCCATCAACAATAAGGGGGAGGCGGTCGGCTGCATGATCCGTGACGACGGAGTCCATGTAGTGCTGAAGCGCGGGCCGAAGTTGCGTGACGTGGGGCTTCTGCCACCGGCCAGCCGAATCGGGACGTTCGCCATCAACGACCAGGGGCAGATCGCGGGCACGCTGAACGGGGTTCCGTATATGAACGTAGATGAGTTGCCGCAGTGGCCTGCGAGAGCCGTGCTCTGGTGCAATGGCGAGCGGCGGGAACTCCCCGGGCTGCCCGGTCGCCCCAACACGGCGGTCGCCGCGATCAACAATGCGGGTCAGGTGGTGGGGACGGCAAGCGAGGAAAAGGACCCGCACGGCAACGGTGCATCTCCGGGGCGTGCAGTCCTATGGGAGAACGAACAGGTTCGAGACCTAAATCGCCTGATCCCCTCTTACTCAGGCTGGGCGTTGGAGCGCGCCGCTGACATCAATGGCCGGGGGCAGATCGTCGGTACGGGCGTGCATCGGGGCCGCACACGCGCCTTTCTGCTGATCCCAAACGATCCTCAGCCATAACACGGCGATTTTACCGACGAACACGCCGAGGCCGCCCGCCCATAATCAAGCATGGGCCACCGCCCTTCTCGTGCGCTACCCTTCGGAGCGGTGGTCGGAGTGGGCGATGAAACAACATGCCTGGACACCCGATGAGCTGACGGAGCCGGCGAGCGGACACTGGGACGTGGTCCGCGACACGAACGGGCCCGTCTACAACCCGCACTACCTCCTGATCGTCCGGCACCGGTCCGGCTCCCCGTCGCGCCTCGTGCTGACCACTTCGGACTGGGAGAAAGCGCTCGAAGCCGAGCGCGCCGTATCCCGGTCCCTGGCACGCCTCGACAACGAAGGATTCCTCCGCCTGATGGGCCTCGACGCGCCGGTGGCCCGGACGGGGCGCTGAGGCAGCGGCGCCGCTCGCCTTCCCGTTTTCCGTGGGGAGTTGCTTTTCCGGTCCTGGCGTGCTATACTATGACTGAAATACGTTTTTAGTCAGTCGTTAGGAGCAAGAGGAATGGCAACAACCGATGCGCGGCAACGGGGCCGCCTGCCGGGGGCGGAGAGCGGACAGCGGACGTGTCCGGCGGACACGCGTCATGCGATCCTCCAGGCGGCCCGCGAGCGGTTCCTCCATTACGGCTTCAAGAAGACGACCGTGGACGAGATCGCGGCGGACGCCGGCGTCGGCAAGGGGTCGGTGTACCTCCATTTCGACGGCAAAGACGAGATCCTGCTGTCCATCGTCCTGGAGGTCAAGCGCAACATCACGGCGCAGATGCGGACGATCGCCGCTTCTCTGGCTTCCCCGGACGACAAACTGCGCCGCATGGTGTCGGCGTGGATCCTGTCGGTTCATGATGCCTATACGGCCGCGGCGCACGGCAGCGAGGTGGTGGACGATCTGCGACCTCAGTTGAGCAGCCGGCCGCATTACCGCGATATGTTTCAGGAAGAGATGGCGGCCCAGCGCGCGGCGTTCGCGGTGGCGCTGGAGGAAGGCAACCGGAAAGGTGATTTCGACATCGCGGACCCGGACCGGACGGCGCACCTGTTCATGACGGCCTTCCGCGCCTATTTCCCTCCGTACCTGTGCGCCGCGTATCCGCAGGAACGGACACGGGAACAGCTGGAGGACGACGCGCAGGAGATGACGACGTTCCTCATGCGCGCATTGGAACGCCGCCGGCACTGATTTTTGGCGCGCAATGACTGTAATACTAATATAGTCAAGACACAGCAGGTGGGTCGTGGGCAAACCGGAGAAACCGACGGTGGAGCGGGTCGAGGCGGACGGGGTCTGGTGCCTTGTCGTCCGGGACGCTCACGGGATGCGGGCCTTTCTGGACCACTGCTCCCACAAGCAGATCCCGCTCGGGCCGAAGGTCGCCCTGAAGAAAGGGTGTCTGCGCTGCCCGCACCACGACGTGCGTTTCGACTGCGGAACGGGCAAAGTGTCCGACGCGAACGGCAAGAAAGTCCCGGAGGGCCTGGTCCCGGTTTCCGTCACCGCGGGGCCGGGCGGAGAGCCGAGGGTGATGATCGAGGCGCGCCACCGCGAGTACCTCGCGGCGCGGCGCGCGGGCAGTGACAAGCGGCGCAAGAAGAAGGAAAGTAGCAGAGGACGACATGAACACAGCAACCACACAGGAAAAAACGACGACACCGGATAACCAGTACCAGCAGTTCGAGGCCCTGATCCTGCCGCACGAAGCCTCGCTGTACGGGCCCGCCTACCGGCTGACCCGCAGCACGTCGGACGCGGAGGATCTGGTCCAGGATACGATGCTCCGCGCGTACACGCGGTTCGCGTCGTTCCGCTCCGACGGGTCGGCGCGGGCATGGTTGCACACGATCATGCGCAACCTGTTCATCAACACGTACCGGAAGAAGAGCCGGGAGCCCCAGCACATCTCCTTCGACGTGCTGGAGGGCGCGGGCGCAGGGGCGGGGGTCGAGCGGTCCGGCGTGACCCGGCCGACCACCACGTCCCCGGAGCGCCTGGTGCTGTCGAAGATGGAGAGCGACGCGCTGCTCAGGGCCGTCGCCCAGCTCCCCGCCGAGTACCGCGAAGCCGTGGTGCTGGCCGACGTGGACGGCCTTTCGTACGGCGAGATCGCCGAGCGGCTCAGCATCCCGGTCGGGACCGTGCGGTCGCGCCTGAACCGGGGCCGCAAGCGCGTGCAGCGCGCCCTGTTTTCCTGGCGCGACGGCGACGGGTACAAGGCCGGCCGCGCCGGCGCCGCGGTCCTGGCCTGACGCCGGTCGATGCGTGAACCTGCCGGCGCCGGAGGGGCGGCGCCGGCGGCAGTTCCCCGACGGCCCCGTGGCCCCGGCGACACTTCGGGCTTAACTTTTCGGAAAACGGGGAAGGAAAACGGGGAACCATTCTCGCATTCTACGTATTGAATAGTAGTGAGGGATCGGACAGATCGCCCTCACCACCCGCTGACCTTTCTTCCGTTCCGACTTCATCCGATCCATCTGGACGTTGCGGCGGCGGGGGAACAGGGACTTTGTGGCTGCGACGGCGGCAGTCCCCGAGAGCGCCCGCGCTGGTCACGGGCACAGGGATAGGGGGAGACGAAATATGGGGAGCGCAACAGGCACGGTGACGACGCCCCGTCTTGGCGGCGCGGCGCGCACCGGCAGGCGCACCGATAACCACAAGAACGCCGAGGAGACGCCCGAAGGTTCGCGCACCGGCTACCCGAGCGCGTACGACGGCCTGGGCGAATCGGACGTTCTGGAACTCGTGGACAACGACGCGGACCTGTCCCCGGCCGACCCTTCGTCGGGTCTGGAGGATGAGGCGGAGCTGGCCTACGACGAGTTGAGCAAAGACGAGCGCGCAGCGGCCGCGGCCGAGTACGAGAGCAACGAGGGCGCGTCCGAGGGCGAGACCCTCCAGATGTGGATGCGCCGTACGAAAAACACGCGCCTGCTCTCGGCGGAGGAGGAGATCGAGCTGGCGAACCGCGTCGCCCGCGGCGACCAGGAGGCCAAGGACATCCTGACCGAGGCGAACCTGCGCCTCGTCGTCTCGATCGCCCGCCGCTACTCGGTCCCCGGCATCGCGCTCGCCGACCTGATCCAGGAAGGCAACATCGGCCTGATCCGGGCGGTGGAAAAGTTCGACCCCACCCGCGGCTTCCGCTTCTCGACCTACGCGACGTGGTGGATCCGGCGCGCGATCGCGCGCGCCGTCATCAACCAGGGCCGCACGATCCGCATCCCGGTCTACGTGGCCGAGATGATCCACAAGGTCATCAAGACGTCGGGCCTGCTGCGGCAACAGCTTTCGCGCGAGCCCTCCGTCGAGGAGGTCAGCCGCGAGATGGCCGTGACGCCCGACCGGGTGAACGAGATCATGCGCATCGCCATGGAGCCGCTGTCGCTCGAAACCCCGGTCGGTGACAAGGACTCCGCCCAGCTCGCCGACTTCGTGCAGGCCCAGGGCGGCGCGACGCCCTCGGACGTGGCCATCAACCTGATCCGGCGCGAGCAGCTCGATCAGGTGCTGGCGAAGCTGACGGACCGGGAGCGCGACGTGGTCCGGATGCGCTTCGGGCTCGACGACGGCGCGCCGCGCACGCTCGAAGAGGTCGGTCAGCACTTCCACGTGACCCGCGAGCGGGTCCGGCAGATCGAGCTGCGCGCCCTCAAGAAGCTGCGCCGCATGGGGCCGATGGAGACCAAGCATTAGCGCAGTCAGGTAAACGCGGCGGTTCGGAAGCCGAAGGACGGGAGCGCAGGCCGCGCTCCCGTCCTTTTCTTTGCCGAGGGCAGGAGGATACCGTGAAGATTTTCGTGACCGGCGCGGCCGGTTTTGTCGGCGGGCACACCGTCCGCGCGCTGCTGGCCCGGGGCCACGAGGTCGTGGGGCTGGTCCGCACTCTGCCGGATGCCTCCCGAAAGGCTTCGGGCGCCGTCTATGTGACCGGCGACGTCACGGACGCAGCGACGCTGCCCCCGGAAAAGCTCGCGGGCTGCGAGGCGGTGGTGCATCTGGTCGGCATCATCCAGGAGGTCCGGAGCAAGGGGCAGACGTTCGAAGCGGTCCACGTGCAGGGGACCCGGAACGTGCTCGCCGCCGCGCGGGCGGCGGGCGTAAGCGGACGCTTCGTCTACCTGAGCGCCATCGGCTCCGACGCGAGCGCCGCGTCCGAGTATTCGACCACCAAGGCGCGGGCAGAGCAGGCAGTGAAGGAGTCGGGAATCCCGTATACGATCTTCCGGCCCTCCGTTCTTCTGGGCCCGGACGGGGAGTTCGTCCATCAAATGGAAGACCTGATGCGGAAGCCGCCGCTTTCGCCGTTCGCTCCGCCCTTTGTTCCCGTGCCGGGGAACGGCAAGAACCGGTTCCAGCCGCTCTGGATCGGTGACCTCACCCACTGCATCGCCCGCTGCCTCGAAGGCGACGCCAGCGCGAACCAGTCGTACGAAATCGGCGGCGGCAGCCAAGTCACTTTCAACGAACTGCTGCGCGCCATCGGCCGACACATCGGCGTCAAAAAGCCCCTCATCCACGCGCCCATGCCGGCCATGTTCGCGGCCGCCTCCGTGCTGGAGAGCGTCCTGCCGGTGCCCCCGGTCACGACGGACCAGCTCCTCAACCTCCAGCGGGACAGCATCTGCGACAACACGCGGGCGCGGGCCGCCTTCGGACTGGACCCGCTCCCCTTCGAGCAGGCGCTGGCACGCGTCTACGCGGAGCGGCGGAAAGAGTAGCCACGGAGGCACCGAGGTTCTGTGCCTCCGTGGCTACTCTTTCTCCCCGGTGCCCAGGAGCTTATCGAGGCCGAGCGGGAACATGTTGGCGCCGCTGTCATCGTTGCCGACGTGTGCGGGACCGGCCGGCTGTACGGCGACCGAGTCGCCCTCCTTGATGCCGCCGAGGTCTTCCTGCGCCTCGGCGGGCAGGAACGCCATCACCTCACCGCCACGGTCCGTGTCTACCATCCCCACCCCGCGTGAGCCAGAGTACCAGCGTACCTGCCCGGTTTCCATCTCGCTGCTACCGGTACCTCCGGGTGCCGGGCTGCCTGTGGCCTCGGCGCGCTCGGCCAGGTTCCGTGCCACCGCCCGATCCAAAAGTCCCCGCATGCCGTCGACGATGCGGTCCCAGGTCTGGGCGGCGGCGTGCCGCTCCCCGGCCTCCAGCCGCGCCGCGTTCTCC
>CADCTO010000187.1 GCA_902805585.1 uncultured Armatimonadota bacterium
TGTTTTCAGATACACCTGGTAACCTTTGCCTCCGGCGTTAGCACCGCTCTGGAGCGTGACCGTCGTCGCCCGGAGAAAACCGTAGCAGCCGTGTGGTCGCACCTCGACGAGATAATCCGGGCAGAACTTGGCGGCATCGGTCTGTGGGTTGATAATTCGGGTCTTCCCCTTGAAGCAGTGGTTAAACGCGTCTTGGCGAATAAAGACGCGGCCAGAGTGTAACAACCGCAAGCATCTGACAGAACGCCGCACGCCGACCGCTCACCGCTTCCGCACACGCGACGAGTGACGCATCCGGCGTCCGCTGCTCCCCGTCGCGCGCCCGTGGTTCCCCGTATCGGAACCGGAGGACCTATCTGAGGGGGAGGGGATAATCGAACGGGTGCGGGCCTGTAACGACGGCTTTAAGGGTCCGCCTCCCCCTCCCTCCGAGGGAGGGGGCCGGGGTGGGTCACGCGACCGCGCTTCTCAGAAACCGCTTTTGCACGCATACCCTTCGGGCGGCACCGGCCTCAGAGCAGTCCCTTCTGCTTCCAGCTTCTCCGGTACGTGGGCCGGAGAAAGGCGTCCGCCTCCGGGCAGTTCGTCGCTCGCATCTGGCGCGGGTCCCATTCCAGCTTCTTGCCCGCGCGGTACGCGACGTTCCCGAGCAGGACGGCCTCGGTCAGCGCGCCGGAGTAGTCGAAGTTGCACGTCGTCGGGCCGCCGTTCTTGCAGGCGGCGATCCATTCGGCGTGGTGCCCGATGGAGTTCGGGATGTACGGCGCCGGCCGCTTGAAGTCCGCAAAGTCCTTTTCGGGCAGCAAAACGTGCCGGTCGTAGTTGGCCAGCAGCATGCCCTTGCCGCCGACGAACAGCGTCCCGTCGCTCCACTTGGGCAGCTTCCCCTCGGCGAAATGCGGCGGGCGCTTGCCGCCGTTGTACCAGGTCAGTCGTACCGGGGGCTTGGCGCCGCGCGACGGATAGGTGTAGCGGACGATGAGCCAGGCGGGCGTCGTCTCCCGGTTCACCGGCGGGCCCTCCGCCTCGACGGTGAGCGGGTGGCGCAGGTCCAGCGCCCAGTGGGGCAGGTCCATGTGGTGGCAGCCCATGTCGCCCAGCGTCCCGCCGCCGAAGGCCCACCAGCCCCGCCAGTTGATGGGCACGTAGCTGGGGTGGTAGGGGCGCTCGGGCACCGGGCCGAGCCACAGGTTCCAGTGGAGGGCCGGCGGGACGGGCGGCGTCTCGGTCGGCCGGTCGCCGCCGGACCAGACGCGGTCCACCCACACGTGGACCTCGCGCACCTTGCCGATCGCGCCGCTCTGCACCAGCTCGACCACGCGGCGGTAGTTGTTGCTGGCGTGGATCTGCGTCCCCATCTGGGTCACGCGCCGGTACCGCCGCGCCGTCTCGGCGACCCGCCGCGCTTCGGCGACGGTGTGGGTGAGCGGCTTCTCGCAGTAGACGTGGCGCCCCGTTTCGAGCGCCAGCAGCGTCGCCGGGGCGTGCGTGTGGTCGGGCGTCGAGATGACCACGGCGTCGAGGTCCTTGCGCGCCAGCATCCGGCGGTAGTCCGTGTACGTCTTCGCCCGCGGGTAGCTTTTGGCCGCCGCCCGCAGGTTGTTCTCGTTGACGTCGCACAGCGCGGCGATGTTCTCGCCTTTGACGTTTTCGAGGTTGTACTCGCCCTGGTGCGCGACCCCGATGACGCCGATGACCAGCTTCTCGTTCGCCGACCTCTTTTTGGCCGAGGCGCTCGTGCCCGAAAGAAGCACGCCCGCGCCCGCCAGCGCGGAGTTCTGGAGGAACGCGCGCCGGTTCAGTTCCTGTGTCATGGTCGTGTCGCTCCTGTATTCCGCGGGAGTTCGCGGAGGTAGATATTCTTGAAATACAGCGGCGCCCCGTGGTGCTGGAGCTCGATCTGGCCGGTCGGGTAGATCGGCTTGTCGCGCTCCCAGTAGTTTTCCATCACCACGTCGTTCACCACCAGCACGTCGTTCAGGTGGATCGTCACCCGGTCGCCGACCATGAGGATGCGGAACCGGTTCCATTCGCCGGGCGGCCGGTCCGCCTTCACGGTCGGGGTGCTCGGGTTCTTCTGGTTGTTGAACAGCCCGCCCGAGCCCTCGGGCCGGTCCCAGATCTGCACCTGGGGGCTGCCGCGCAGGTAGATGCCGCTGTCGCCGCCGGGCCCGATCTTCCAGTCCACGAGCATCTCGAAGTCGCCGTAGTCGCGGTCCGTGCAGAGGCTGTTGTTCTTGCCGTCGTAGGCGAGCACCCCGTTCTCTGCCCGCCAGTGCTCGCGCGCGGCCGCGTCGGCCTTCTGCTGCGCCTGCGCCAGATCGGCGGGGGACATCTTCGCCCGCGCCGGCGGGTCCGCGACCAACCCCTTCCAGCCCTTGAGGTCTTTGCCGTTGAACAGAGCCCGGAACCCGTCGGGCGGCCGGTTGTCCTGTTCCGGCTTTCCCAGGTCCTTGATCTCGATCTTCCGGAACTGGACCAAACTGTTATGGCCGAGCAACCCGATGTGGCCGCGGTCGCGCCGCATGCCGGGATGCTCCCGCAGCGTCGCCGGGTCCGTGACGGCATTCAAATCTGCGTCCACGATCTTTTTGCCGTTGAGCGTGATTGTGATGCGCCGCCCGACGGCCCGGATCTCCTCCCGGTTCCACTCCCCCACGGGCTTGAGCGCGCCGCGTCTGGCGGCGGCCACCTTGTAGATCGAGCCGTGGTACTGGGCGGGCAGCAGGTTCGCGTACCCCGGGGCGGTGTCGTCGAGGATCTGGACCTCCATGCCGACCTTGGACGTGCCGCCTTCGAGCGGCGCGCGGATGCCGATCCCGTTGTTCCCGCCGGGCGATAGTTTGAACTCGAAGCGCAGCACGAAGTCCGAATACTGCCGCTCCGTGAACAGGTTCCCCCCGCCGTCCGCGGGGCACGTCAGCACGCCGTCCCGCGCCAGGTAGCCCGCGCCCGTCCCGCCGACGAGCGTCCACCCGTTCAGGCTCTTGCCGTCGAAAAGCGGCACGAACCCGTCGCGAGTCTGCGCCACGGCGGCGGCCGCCGCCGTGGCGCGAGACGGCAGGAGCAGGAGGAGGCCAAGGAGCGCCATCAGTAAACAAGCGGCGGCCACACGAGCGGCGGCCTGCGGGCGGGAGTGGAAACGCTGCGATGATCCGAAGAAGCGCATAAGAAAAGTACACCTTCCGAACAGCTTCCGCGCGCCGGGCCGGCGGCGCCCGCCGGGTGGGGAAGGCGGCCCGGCCGCGGGGCGGCTCCAGGAAAGTTCCGCGTAGAGGCTCGGATGTCCTGCCCTCTCCCCCCGCGAAGCGGGAGCCGGGGGAGAGGGGACGGGGGTGAGGGCCGCCCACGGGGCAGGCGTATGGTCTGCGTCCTCCGCCTCAGAACAAGGTCCGGGGCGGCTCTTTCTTGGCCTCGATGACCTTTTTCCGGGCCGCTTCGATGTCCTGCACGAGCGAGGCGCGGGCCTCGTCGTACGCTTCGCCCTGCTGGCGGAGGATGTAGGCGGGGTGCAGGGCGGCGATGGCGTAGCGGGCGTATTTGGACTCGAAGAACTGGCCGCGCTCCTGCATCATCTTGAAACCCTTCTTGATGATGGTGTTCGCCGCGGGCGCGCCCAGGCACAGGATGACGAGCGGGTCGATGACCGTCAGGGTCGGCTCCAGCCAGAGCGAGATGCAGGTGTTGGCTTCGTCCGTGCGCGGCGGGCGGTTCTTCAGGCGGCCGCCCTCTTCCAGCGTCGGACGGCAGCGCACGACGTTGGTGACGAAGACGTGTTTGCGCAGGATGCCGCACTCGCGCAGGCACTCGTCGAGCAGTTTCCCCGCGCGGCCGACGAACGGGCGGCCGGTGCGGTCCTCGGTCTCGCCGGGCCCCTCGCCGACGAGCACGAGCGGCGAGTTGGGGTTCCCTTCGCCGAAAACGACGTTGGTGCGGCTCTCGTGCAGGTCGCAGGCGACGCACACGGACGCGCGTTCGGCCAGGTCGGCGACCTGTTGTTCTTTGTCTCCGGCTTCCGCCATGTTCTCCGTTCTCGCTGTCTAGGGAGCCGCGGCGGCGCGCCCGGCGAGGGCTGCCGCGATCTTCCGATAGACCTGGTCGAGCGTTTCGGGCATCACCTTGACGTCGGCCAGGACCGGCATGAAGTTCGTGTCGCCGTTCCAGCGGGGGACGACGTGCAGGTGGAGGTGGTCGGCGATCCCGGCGCCCGCGACCCCGCCCAGGTTCATGCCCACATTGTACCCGTCCGGGTGCATCACGTCGTCCAGCGCCTGCGTCATCAGTGCCGCGAGACCCATCATCTCCGCGTTCTCTTCGGGGGAAAGGTCGGCGAGGCGCGACAGGTGGCGGTAAGGGACGACCATCAGGTGGCCGTTGTTGTAGGGATAGGCGTTGAGGATGACGAAGCCGGTCCGCCCGCGGTGCACGATCCGGTTCGCGGCGTCGTCCCCCCCGGCCGGTTTGTCGCAGAAGATGCACCCGGCCGGTTTATCACGCGCCTGCGGGTTGTCGATGTAGGCCATGCGCCACGGCGCCCAGAGGTGTTCCATGCCGAAGTCTTTGTGCCGTGAGGGCGGTCGCGGAGCGACAGTGGGCGCCCCCCGCAGAAACACTGTCTTTCCCCGAGGGCGCCGTGTTTTACCCGCGATGATCGCTTGACAAACCAACGCGCCCCGTGTTATTCTTACCCAGTTTTGCCGTCCGGCAGCCTCCCGGCACCTTCCCAGGTTCGATCCGCAGGCCCGCCCGCCAACGATGGCATCAAACGCGCCCGCTTCTCCCGAGGCCGGTCCGGCGCGTTGGACGAGTAACAGAGGACAGAAGGGGGACATCCGTACATGGTACTGTCACGATGGGCGAAGGGCGCCGCGGCCGCGTCGTCCCTGCCCGCGGCGGCACTGGCGCTGCCCGCCGCGCTCGCGCTCCTCGGCGGGGTAACGCCCGCCCCCGTGCAGGCCGCCGCTTCCGGCCCGGACCTGCGCATCCTCAGCCCGCGCAAAGGCGAGATGCTGGGCTCCAACTCGTTCGACATCGACGTCTCCTACCGGAGCCGCTCCGGTGCGGACGTGGTGGCGGCCGAGGTCTGGGTGGACGGGGTGCGCTGGACCCGCCGGGCGCTGGCCCGGGTGCAGGCGCGCGGCGTGTTGTCGTTCGCCGTGGACGGGTCGACCCTGCCCGAGGGCACGCACCGGGTCGAAGTCCGGATCTTTGACGCGCGAGGGCAGTGGTCGAGCGCGGCGGTCAACATCGTGGCGGGCACCAACACCGGGACGGCGTCCGGTGACTTCGGCGGGCCGGAGCTGACGTTCCGCGGACTGACCAACGGCAAGCGCGTGTCCGGTGTCCTGGAACTGAGCGTGGACGCGACGGACCGCAGCGGCGCGAACCCCTACGTCACCTTCTTTATCGACAAAGAGTTCAAGACTCTCAAGAACTACGCGCCGTACAACTACACCTGGGACACGACCACGGCCACCGACGGCTGGCACACGGTCGAGGTGATGGCCTACGTGGACGCGACCAACGCGACCACCACCCGGCGCATGCGGGTGTATGTGGACAACGCCAGCGGTAACACGCAGCGCATGAAGGACATCCCCGATCTCAACGACGCCCGGGTGGCACCGGTCACGCGCCCCAGCAAGGTGGCGCCGGTCACCATCCCGGTGCCCCGCAAACCGCGCACCCCGGCGAAACAGCGACGCCCCAAAGCGCCGGTCTTAGTCGACAAGAACCGCAAGCGCGGTCCCGTCATGGTGGCGAAGGCTACTTTCCGGGGTCCGTCCTCGGTGCCCTCGACGCCCGCCGGCCCGCCCCCGCGGGGGCAGCGGCTTGCGGTGCCTGGCGACGGCACGCCTTCCTGGAATTCGAACGCGCCGGCGTCGCTGTCTACGCCCCCTGAACTGCAGCTCAAGGTGGTGCCCTCGATCGTGTCGGGGGTGGTCGGCCTGCGCATGGCCGTGCCCGACAACCTGGGACCCGCGAGCAGCTCGGCGCCGGCCCGGATCGCCTCCCGCGTGCGCAGCGGCGGCCCGGAGCCGCCGGCGGCCGTCGCCCCCTCGCTCCCCTCGCCCGCCGTCAGGACGCCGGCCCTGCCCGTGGCCAGCTCCCCTGCGGTGCGGGTGGCGGCGGCTCCGAAACCGGCCCGCCCGGCGGGGACGGCGGCGGTGAGGCGTTCCGGCGACCCCACCAAAACGGCGTCGGTGAAGCGTTCCGGCGAGCCCGCGAAAACGGCAACCCCCACGGGGATCAAGCCGCTCGCCCGGGTGGCAGCCCGTAAAACGGTAGCCGCGCGTCCCGCGGCCAGCCCGGTCGCCACACCCCGCGCCGAGGTGAAGAAGGCCGCGCGGGCGACGGCGAAACCGCTGTCACGAACGACGCCGCGGGCGGTGGCCGCCATCGCCACAAGCGCGCTACGTGACGGCGCGATCCAGGTCGCCTTCAACGGGGAGCGCCTCGCCTTCGATGTGCAGCCGCGGGTGGACAAGGGGATGCCGGTCGCCCCGTTCCGCCAGATCTTCGAGCACACGGGCGGCGTCCTGAACTGGGCGCCGGACACCAAGGTCATGCGCGCTGTGAATGCCGACCGCGAGGTCGTGGTCGCCATCGGCAAGTCCACGGCCCGCGTGAACGACCGGACGTTCTCGCTGGACCGGCCGGCCTTCCTCGAATCGGGCCGCACGGTCGTGCCGCTCTCGTTCGTGGGCAAGGCGCTGGACGTGGAAGTCCAGTTCGACGCGCGCACCGGTCGCCTGCAGATCAGCAGCAAGTAGGCGCCCGCGGGATGAAAAAAGGGCCACGCCCGCGGGGGCTGGCCCTTTCCTTTTCCGGTGCCCGGAACGCTATGCGGCGGTGGTGCCTGCCGGTTTGCTGCTGTCCGCCTTCGGTTCCGGTTTCACCTCCGGCTTGGCGCTGTCCGCCGTTCCGCTCTCCGTGGCGGCCGGCGCGGCATCGGGGGCGCCGCCCTTGTCGGCGGTCGCCTCCGCGCTCTTCCCGTTGCCCGAAGATTTGGCGTAGTCGTTGACGTAAAAGCCGGCGCCCTTGAACTGGATGCCGACCGGGTACAGGATCTTTTTCACCGCGGCACCGCACCGCTCACAGGCCGTGATCGCGGCGTCGGTCATCTTCTGGAACACCTCGAACTGATGGCCACACCCTTTACACTGGTAGCCGTACGTGGGCATAGACTTCACAACACCTCGCTCAAATAAATCAACTTTCCTTCGCATTGTACCACACCATGACCGACCCGACACTGCCGACGACCGAACTGCCCAACCCGCACACCGAGGGTCTGGACCGCCTGCCGACCGAGCAGATGCTCGCCCGGATCAACGACGAGGACGCGACGGTCGCCGGTGCGGTGCGCGCGGAACTGCCGCAGATCGCGCGGGCGGTGGACGCCGTCGCCGCGCGGCTGCGGCGCGGCGGGCGTCTCCTGTACGTGGGCGCGGGGACGTCGGGGAGGCTGGGGTGCCTGGACGCGGCGGAGTGTCTGCCGACCTTCGGCGTGCCGCCCGAGATGGTGCGCGGCATCATCGCGGGCGGCGAGACCGCGCTGACGCGGGCCGTCGAGGGCGCCGAGGACGACGCGGAAGCAGGGGCCCGCGCCATGGACGAGGCGGAGGTCGGGCCGGAGGACGCGGTCGTGGGCATCTCGGCGTCGGGGGGTGCGCCGTACGTGCGCGCGGCGATGGCGCGCGCCCGCGCGCTGGGCGCCCTGACCGTGGGTATCGCGAACACGGCCGGTTCCGCCCTCGCCGATGCGGTGGACATCGCCATCGCGCCGGTCACCGGGCCGGAGGTTCTGACGGGGTCCACGCGCCTGAAGGCGGGCACGGCGCAGAAGATGGTGCTGAACATGCTCTCCACGGGGGCGATGATCCGTATCGGCAAGACCTACGGCAACCGCATGGTGGACGTGCAGGCGACCAACGTTAAGCTCCGGGCGCGCTCCCGCCGCCTGCTCCGGGAGATCGGCGGGGTGGGGGACGAGGAAACGGCGGCCGAACTGCTCCGGCAGGCGGGCGGGTCGGTGAAGACGGCCATCGTGATGGCACGCCGCGCGGTGGATCGGGCCGAGGCCGAGCGTCTGCTGGACGACGCCGGCGGGTTCCTCGCGTCCGCCCTGGGCGAGGCGTCCGAACCCGCCGCCCCCGTGGTGTAACCGTGGATCCGGTCGTCGCCACCCTGGTCGGCCTGTGCGCGGTGCTGGTTCTGCTCCTCGCCGTTGCGATCGGGCGCGCCCGCGCACTGCAACACGCCCTCGACGACGAACTCAGTCGCCAGAAGTCGCTCTCGACGACCTACGGGCGCATCACGGAGCAGTGGTTCCCCTTGATGGAGGCGTACCCCTATGATGCGCAGGGGTTCCGCTTCCTCGGGTCGCCCGTCGACGGCGTGCAGTTCGAGGAGGACCGCATCGTGTTCGTCGAGTTCAAGGCGAATCGCTCCCAGCTTTCTTCGGCCCAGCGGCGCGTGAAACGGCTGGTAGAAGAAGGGTACGTGTACTGGGAGGAGTTCCACTTCACCGATGAATGATGCCGGCATCACACGGCGCATATCCCCACAGGGACTGTGGCGGGCGGCCGTCATGATGTCCACGGCCGGGGCGGTCGCAATGGCGGTCGGCGCCGTCTTGCCCTGGGCGCGGGTTCCGCTGTTCGGCGTGGAACTGGACGTGCCCGGTGTGGCAGGGCTGGGCGCGCTGACCCTTTTCGCCGCGTTCCTCGCCCTGGTCTTCGGCCGCCGTTTCCCGCTTCTGGCCGTCGGCCTGGGTCTGACCGCGCTCGGCATCGGCGGGCAGGCACAGCAGGAAACGGGGCGTGTGGTGAAGGGGCACCTTCTCGGGCTGCAACAGGCGCTCGCCCCCGTGAACAACAACCTCGTGCGCGCCGGCCTGCCTTCCATCGACCCGTTCCCGATGGGGCGGTCCTGGGAGGGATTCGTCGGCCCCGGGCCGCTGTGGACGTTCTGGGGTGGGGCCGCGCTCGCCGTCGGCGCCGCGGCCATGTTCGCCGGCGAACGGCTCGGGCGCTCCTGCCCGCGCTGCGCCGCGCGCTGGTCGCCCGCCCGTGCCGGCGCGGTCACGTTCTGTCCCGCCTGCGGCCTGCGCGTCGGCCCGCGGTCCGCCTGCCCGTCCTGTCAGACCCCCGTCGAGCCCGGCGACACCTTCTGCGCCGCGTGCGGCGTCGGGCTGACCTATCCCCCCCGCCCCCTTCCCTGACAAGCCCTTCGGGAGGGAAGGGGGAGCCAGTCACCTCCTCCTGGCGATGCTGCGCACGGACAGTGGGGAAGAGGGAAGCCCAAGGGGAACTCGCGTTGCCTCGGCCGCTGGCTCCCCCTTCCCTCCCGAAGGGCTTGTCAGGGAAGGGGGCGGGGGGGATAGGTCAGGTATTGACATCCCGTGAGTGAATGGGTATATTCAAACTACTTTGTTTTACAAAGTAAAGGAGGATGTATTCGTGGCGAAACGGCGTTCCGTGTCCCGTCGGACGTTCC
>CADCTO010000188.1 GCA_902805585.1 uncultured Armatimonadota bacterium
CACGGCGCTCACGGCGTTGGTCGCCTTCACGCCCCTGTTCGACTTCGTCACCGGGCCGGTCATGGGCCAGCCGCCCGAGATCGCGGCCCAGGCGCGCCCGGCGATGCAGATCATGCTCCTGTGGACCGGCGCCATCGCGTGGCGCCGCTTCTTTCAGGGGGTGCTGGTGCGGTACGGGCAGACGTTCCTGGTCTCCTGGGGGACCGCGATCCGGCTGGCCGTGGTCTGCGCCATCGCGTTCCTGCTCGTCCGGCAACACCTGCCCGGTGCCGTGCTGGCCGCCGTCGTGATCATGGGCGCCGTGCTTTCCGAGGCCGCCGCAAGCACGCTCTTCGCCCGGCCCCTGGTCCGGCGTCTGCGGGAGGAAGCCGCGGCGCCCGATGACCCGACGTCGCCGCCGCTGACGCAGCGGGCGATCCTGCGATTCCACACGCCGCTGGCCGCGACGACGCTGCTGACGCTGCTCGCCCAGCCGATGACGGCGGCGGCGCTGGCCCGCCTCCCCCACCCCGGGGCCACGCTCGCCGCGTGGCCCCTGGTGTTCATGGTGCTGCTGGTCCTGCGCGGATGGGGGCTGTCGGTCCAGGAGATCACGGTGGCGCAAGCCCGCCGGGGCACGCACTCGGCGGACACGCTGCGGCGGTTCGCCTGGCTCGTCGGGGCGGTCACGTCGGGAGCCGCCGTTCTGCTGGCGGCGACGCCGCTCCTCGCCGGGTACCTGACCCACCTGTTGCGCGCCCCGGCCGACCTCCACCCCTATGTCCGGGTGGGAGTGGCGGTCGGTGCCCTTTCGCCCCTGCTGACGACGCTGGGGTCGTGGGCGCGGGGCCTGCTCGTCGCGGCGGGCCGGACCGGCGACGTGTACCGGGGGATGGGCGTCAGCCTGTTCGTGCACGCGGCGCTGCTCGTGCTGGGCATCGTCTTGCAGTTGCCGGGCATGCCCGTCGCCGCCGTCTCGTTCAGCGTCGCCCTGGGCGCGGAGTACCTGTACCTCGCGCGGGGCCTGTCGGCGGCACGGCCGCAGCTTCAGGAGGAGATGACCGCCGGGGCAGCAAAGTAATCCCGGGTTGGCCCGATCCCTCGGACGGAAAGGATGCAGCAAGGTGCGCCACTACGAGAACGAGACCGAATTCGCCGGCAAGCGCGTCGCGGACTGGGACCCCGGAACCGGCATCCAGGACCCGGAAACCACGATCTACCGGCTGCGCCTGGACTGGGACGACGAAGACGAAGCCTGGACCGACCGCTTCGCCGCCTATCTCAACGACCCCCGCGCCGCCGAGACGACCGGGCTGGTCGTGGGCGCGTGGGACACCGACGACTCGGATGCCAGTTCCGAACCCATCGTCGAAGCGCTGGTCTCCGCCCGCGACCGTCTTCCCAACCTGTCGGCCATCTACCTGGGCGACATCGTTTCGGAGGAGAACGAGATTTCCTGGATCCAGCAGAGCGACGTGTCGCCGCTCTTCGACGCCTACCCGAACCTGACGCATTTCCGCGTCCGCGGCGGCACCGGGCTGAGCCTAGGCACGCCGCGGCATGCGAACCTGCGGTCGCTGATCATCGAGAGCGGCGGCCTGCCCGCGAACGTCCTGCACGAGGTCGCCGCCGCCGAGTTCCCGGCACTGGAACACCTGGAGATCTGGCTGGGGACGGAAAGCTACGGCGCAGAGGCCACCGTCGAGGACCTAGCACCGATCCTCGACGGCAGCCGCTGGCCGAACCTGCGGTACCTCGGCCTGCGCGACAGCGACCTGTCCGACCAGATCGCCGCCGCGCTCGCGGGCGCGCCCGTACTGGAACGCTTGGAAACCCTGGACCTGTCGCTCGGGACGCTCGGGGACGAAGGCGCGGCGGCGCTGGCGGCGAACCCCGCCGTCGCGCGCCTCAAGAAGCTGGACATCCACTACCATTATGTGTCGGAGGCGATGGTGGAAAAGCTCAAGACGCTAGGCATCGCCGAGGTGGACGCGGACGAGCCCCAAAAGCCGGACACGTACGGCGGCGGATCGCACCGTTATGTCGCCGTCGGCGAGTGACGGCGGCGTAGCTGACGGTGCGCGCTTCGTCGTCATCGGCAACCCGGAAAGCCGCCGCGTCGCGCTGTTCCAGGCCGCGCTCGCCCGGCTCGGGTCGCCTCCCGCGGCCGTCGTCCCCTACTCGGACCTTCTGGCGCATCGAATCGCGCTGACGGATGTGGTGCGGCGGGGCGACATCGTGCGCATCGAGTCGCCGGG
>CADCTO010000189.1 GCA_902805585.1 uncultured Armatimonadota bacterium
GGCGGGTCGGCAGATCGCGCCGCCGGGGCAGCGGTTCCTGTATTCGGACTTCTCCTTCATCACGCTCGGCGCGGTGGTCGAGGCGGTGACCGGCCAGTGGCTCGACCACTACTGCGCGGACCACGTTTTCGCCCCGCTGGGGATGGAGGACACCGGGTACCGGCCGGGCCCGTTCCGCGCCCCGCGCTCCGCCGCGACGACGGCGGGGGGCGACACGCCGCGCAACCGGGGGCGCGTCCACGATCCCACCGCGCGGGCGCTGGGCGGCGTCGCCGGGCACGCCGGGCTGTTTTCCACCGCCGACGATCTGGCGCGCTTCTGCCAGATGTGGCTGAACGGCGGCGAGTACGGCGGCGCACGCCTGCTGAAGCCCGAAACCGTCGCCCTGTGTACGAGCAAGCAATCGCCGTTCGTCGGTCAGGCGCGCGGGCTGGGCTGGGACCTGGACTCGGCCTACAGCGTGCGCGGGGCGCTGCCGCCGGGCTCGTTCGGGCATACCGGCTTCACGGGCACGTCGCTGTGGATCGACCCGCTCACGCAGACCTCGGTGATCCTGCTCACCAACGCCGTCCACGGCGTGCCGCCGGCGCGCGGGGTGAGCGCCCTGCGGCGGGCCGTCGCCACCGCCGTCGCCGCCGCCGTTTCCGATATCCCGCCCGGTCCGGGCCGCATCCCGGCTGACTTGCCCGCGTCGCTGGAGGACCGGGCGACGGTACAGACCGGCCTCGAAGTCCTGGCGGCCGGGAACTTCGCGCGGCTGTCGGACCGCAAGCTCGGCATCGTCTGCAACCACACCGCCGTGGACCGGCAGGGCCGGCACCTGGCGGACCTGATCACGGCGGCCCCGGTCGGTGCGGACATCGTCGCCTTTTTCGGGCCGGAACACGGCATCCGCGGCGAAGTCGACGCGAGCGTCGGTGACTCGGTCGACGCCCGGACCGGGCGCAAGGTCTTTTCGCTGTACAACCTGCAGCTCCCGCGCGAGCAGCGCTACCGGCCGACGCCCGAACAGCTCGCGGGCGTCCACACCCTGGTCTTCGACATCCAGGACATCGGCGCGCGCTACTACACGTACCTCGCGACCCTGGGCTACTGCATGGAGGCGGCGGCGAAACTCGGCATCAAGGTCGTCGTGCTGGACCGGCCCAACCCGCTGGGCGGCCTGCTCGTCGAGGGGCCCCTGCTCGACCCGAAGTTCGCGAACGCGTTCACCGCCTACCACACCATGCCGATCTCGCACGGCATGACCGTCGGCGAGCTGGCCCGCATGTTCAACGCGGAGCGCGGCATCGGCGCCGACCTCGACGTGATCACGATGCCGAACTGGAACCGGCGGCTGCTGTGGGATCAGACCGGCCTGCCGTGGGTGAACCCGTCGCCCAACATCCGCAACGTGCGCGAGGCGGCCCTGTACCCGGGGATCGGTTTCCTGGAAGTGCTGCCGCTGTCGGTGGGGCGCGGCACGGACACGCCGTTCGAGATCGTCGGCGCGCCCTGGGTGGACGGCGTGGCGCTCGCCGACGACCTCCAGGCGCGCCGCCTGCCGGGCGTCTCGTTCGTGCCCACGCGGTTCACGCCCACGTTCAGCAAGCACAAAGACGCGCTCTGCGGCGGCGTGCAGATCAACCTGTGGGACCGGCGCCTATGTCGCCCATCGGAGCTGGGCATCCACGTCGCCGACGCGCTCGCCCGCCTCTTCCCCACACAGCTCAACGCCGAGACCCTGGCCTCGATGCGTGGCATGATCGGCAACGAAACGCTCCCGGCCGCCCTCGCCCGCGGCGACGCGCCGGAAACCCTCATCGCTTCGTGGGAGAAGGACGTGGACGAGTGGCGCCGCCGCCGCGCCCCGTTCCTGCTGTACCCGTGAGGTCAGGATGATGCGCGGCCGACGACTACGTGCCCGCCGGAACCTCAGGCGTACAGGAGGAACTTGGCGCGGGCCTGGGTGAAGGCGCGTAGGTCCGGCGCCCAGCGCTTGGCGAGGGCGGGGTAGTCCTCGCCGGCGAGCAGGCCATCCATCACGGTCCGACTCGCGAGCAGGTTCAGGAACCGGCTGGCCTGCCACTCTTCCAGGTACAGCGCGCGCAGCGAGGCCGCGATCTCCAGCCCGGTGCGCACGGGGGCGAACTTGGCGCGGTCGGTGACGAGCAGGTTCACGCCACCGCACGCTTCGCCGGCGAACACGGACGCCCGCGGGGTGAAGCGGACGGGGATGAAGCGGACGCCGGGC
>CADCTO010000190.1 GCA_902805585.1 uncultured Armatimonadota bacterium
TCTGCCGCGTGAGCGCCGCGAGTCCCTGCGTCTCGCCGCGCGCGAGCACGATGCCCCAGGCGAAGACGAGCACGACGACGGTTCGTACCGCCGTCGCCAGGTTCGACGGCACGCCCTGCACCCCGACCTTGGCGAGAATCGCCGTGGCTCCCGCGAAGACGGCCGACAATAGCGCGTAGATGGCCCAGTTCATCGTGCTCGTTTCTGCCTGGAAGCCCCGGGCGGACATCAGGACGCCTTCGTGGCTTCCACTTCGGCGACGACGCGCCGCAGGTACGCGACCTCGCGCTTGAGTTTGGTCGTCATAGCCGCCGGGTCGTTCTCGTCGTAGAAGGGCATGAAGACGAAGGTGCCCCCGAAGTCGGCGGCGCGCAGGGCGCGGACGACGTCATACCAGTTGACGACGCCCTCGTCCAGTGGGCACCATCGGCGCGTCCAGCCTTTGTTCGGCTGCGCGGCTTTCGCCGGGTCCCGCGAAAGGGTGGAGTCTTTGACCCCCAGCGCCACCAGGTACTTGCCGAGCAGGTGGGCGGAGCGGTCCCAGTTCTCCCAGCCTTCAAAGGTCTGGTTGCCGGGGTCCAACTCGACGCCGACGAACCGCGGGTCCAGGTCCTTGACCAGGGGGTAGGCGGCCGAGGCGTTCGGGATCAGTGTGCCGTGGTGTACCTGATAGACGCAGCGGATGTTCGCGCGCTCGCACAGCGTCGCGATGGTCTCCATCCGGCGGCGCGCCGCGTCCAGCGCCGCCCGGACCTCCCGGCCGCCGGCCCGGAAGTAGCCCATGCGGAACTCGGTGATGCCGTGCTCGGCCAGGAACCGCAGCGGGGCCGGGTCGGACTCGATCTCGTCCGGCTCGAAGCCCGCCGTGGCGAACTGCACGCGCAGCCCCTCGCCGCGAAGCGTCTCCAGAAAGCCGGGCAGTTCCGCCATGAGCTTCGCCCGAGTCACCCAGTAGCCGTCGCGGATAACCAGGTTCGTGGTGTCCAGCCCGACCTCGCGCACCAGCGCGGCGAGCTGTTCCGGACTCAAATGCCGGTAGAACTTCGGAAAAATGCTCCAGCGGATGTTCATACCGGTGTTCTACGCCGTGCGGTCCAGAATTTCCTGGGTGACCACGCAGAGCGGGGCGCGGCCCTCCAGGAACGCGGCCACGTCGTCCACGACCTGTTTGCCGATGTTGAAGGTGGCCGGGCCGGCGATGTGCGAGGTGTAGACGACGTTCGGCAGCCGCCGCAGGGGGCTGTCCGGGGCGGCGGGTTCGGGCGACGACACGTCCAGAAAGGCGAACAGGCGGCCCTTCCCCAGTTCCGCGACGAGGGCGGCCTCGTCCAGGCACTCACCCCGGGCCGTGTTGATGACGATGGCATCGTCTTTCATGGCCCGGAACTCCGCGGCGCCCAGGAGGTGTTTCGTGGACGGCAGGTTCGGCGTGTGCAGCGAGACGACGTGGCTGTCGGCGCAAAGCTGCGCCAGGTCCGCGACGCGCCGTGCGCCCAGGGCCGCCGCCTGCTCGTCGGAGACGAACGGGTCGTAGAGCAGGACCGTGCAGCCGAACGGTCGCAGCAGGCGCAGGACGCGCTTGCCGACCTCGGACGCGCCGACGATGCCTACGGTGGAGCCGAAGAGCACGCGCACGTTCGCGGGCTTACCGGCCGGGCCTCGGCGGTTGCTTTCGGCGTTCTCGAAGACGCGCCGCAGTCCCAGGATGATCTGGCCCAGCGTCATCTCGGCCACGCAGTCGGCGATGGCGGTCTTGCAGGAGGCGATGGTCAGGTCGCGGCCGTGGAGGTGCGGTCCGAACATGTGCTTGACGGTGCCCGCGGCGTGCTCCCACAGCCGCAGGCGCGGGCAGGCGGCGAGCAGTTCGGCGTTCGGGTACGGCGTGTTCCACGAGCCGACCCCGATCTCGCAGTCGGCCAGCAGTTCCGCGGCCGCTTCCCTCGTGATCGGCTCCCGCGAATCGGTCCACCGGACATCGCCCAAACCGTTCAGCCGCGCTCTGTCTTCGTCGGTGAAAAGCGAGTCCCGCAGCTTGGTGTGGATGACGACGCCGATCCTGGTACCGTTCATGGCTGTGTGTCCTTACCGGAGTCCGATCCCGATGAGCACCCCGGCCTGAACGCCGGGCTGCGCTGCGCCCGTCACCCTACACCGGAAGCTCGGGGATGTCCACCCAGCAGCGCTTCTCCCAGGATTCCAGGCCCTTCTCGGCGAGCTGGACGCCCTTGGCGCCCGCGCGCAGGTCGTACGCGAACGGCTCGTCCAGCACGACGTGCCGCAGGAACATCTCCCACTCGACCTTGAAGCCGTTGTCGAAGACCTGGTTCGTCGGCATCGTCATCCAGTCCACGTTGAAGTCGATGGGGCTGTCGATGTCCGGGTTCCAGACCGGGCGGGGCGTCGCGCCGTAGGGCTGGATCACGCAGTTACGCAGGCCGGCGACCGCGCTCCCCCTGGTGCCGTCCACCTGGAGGGTCAGCAGGTCGTCGCGCCGAACGCGCACGCACCACGACGAGTTGAAGTGGGCGACGATGCCTTTTTCCAGCTCGAACGTGGCATAGGCCGAATCGTCCGCGGTGCAGGCGTAGGGCGTACCGTTCTCGTCGACGCGCTCCCGGACGTGCGTCGCCCCCAGGCACGACACGGCTTTGACCGGCGCGAACAGGTTGTCCAGCACGTAGCGCCAGTGGCACAGCATGTCGATGATGACGCCGCCGCCGTCCTCCTTGCGGTAGTTCCACGAGGGACGCTGCGGCGGGACCTGGTCGAATCCCTGGAACACCCAGTACCCGAACTCGCCGCGCACGGACAGGACCTCGCCGAAGAAGCCGGAGTCCATCAGGAGCTTGAGCTTCATCAGGCCGGGCAGGAACAGCTTGTCCTGGACGACGCCGTGCTTGACCCCCGCCTTCTTCGCGAGCAGGTACAGCTCGTACGCCTCGTCGGTCGAGACGCCGGTCGGTTTTTCGCAGTAGACGTGCTTGCCGGCCTCGATCGCCCGGGTCACGGCGGGCGCCCGCAGGTTCGTCAATTGCGCGTCGAAGTAGACCTGGTTCGCCTCATCGGCCAGCGCCTCGTCCAGGTTCGTCGTATAGCGCGCGCCGACGTCCGACCGGGCAGCCAGTTCGCGGAGCTTGTTCTCGCTGCGCCCGACGAGGACGGGGCGCGGCAGGATCACCTCGCCGTCGCCGACGCGGATGCCGCCCTGCTTGACGATCGCCGCGACCGAGCGTAGCAGGTGCTGGTTGGTGCCCATGCGCCCGGTCACGCCGTTCATGATGACGCCGATTTCGTGTGTTTTCATGCTACTCATCTCTGCTCTTTGCCGGTTTGAACGAGAGGCGCGGGTCGCCCCCGGACCCGATCTCGTCCTGCCGCCCGAAGGCGACTTTCCAATCGAGGCGCGTCGGCGGGTTCAGGAAATTGCGGTACGCGAGCGCCATCTGCCGCGCCGCCTCCGGATAGGCCACCCTGCCTGTTGCGGTCCCCAGGCCGGGACAGGCCACCGTGCGGATCGTGCGCGCTTCCCGCCGGTTATGGTCGCGGACGGCGAGCAGCATGGCCCACATGGCGACATAAACATGGTCCGTGTTCGTGATCGGCATCGGGATGCGCATCGTCGGCGTGTGCGCGATGAACGGGTGCGCCGGATCGTCCGTTTCCACGATCATCGACGTGCCCACCGGCTGCTCGCCGAGATAGTCGTCGAGGACGCGGCGGGCCACGCGCTCCTGCAGCGCATCCCCGAAGAAGCGGATGATGGCCGCATCCACCCCGCCGCTCATCAGGCCGAAGGAGTTCGCGGCGCTCACCATGCAGTCGAACTCCGGCACGTGCTCGAAATAGCCGTTGACGATCTCCACGCCCGGAAGGCCGCGGAAGCTCTGCTCGAACGCAGCGCACAAAGCCGGCGCGGGGTCCACAAGGATCAGTCGGGGATCAGCCAAGGGAGCCTGCCGTCATACTTTCGGCTTTTCCGTGCACTGGGGGTGCGCGCCGGGGGGCAGCGCCGGCGCTTCCACGCCCGCGCGCGGGAGCGTGCCGTCCAGTTCCTGCCGCCAGTGGGCGACGTCCCCGGCCGGGCCGTAGCAGTACAGCATCTGCATCGGCGTGTCGCCCAGGTTGGTGAGCTGGTGGAACACCCCGGACGGGATGTAGACCGCCTGCCCCCCCGTGACCGTTCGGCGCTCCTCGCCCAGGCACATCTCGCCCGTGCCCTCCAGAATGAAGTAGACCTCTTCCTGCTCCTGGTTATGCCACGGGACCTGCCCGCCGCCCGGCTCCAGCGTCACGGAACCCATGCAGAAGCTGCCCGCCTGGATCGGCGACGCGCCTCCCACCAGGTTCCGGGTCCGCCGCCGCGCCGGGTACGTCCGCCCCGCAATCTCCTTCAAGTCCGCGATGATCACGCTGCGATGCCTCCGTGCTTCGCTGGCCCATCCCCGCCGTCTTCCAGCTCGCGCCGCAGCGCGCAGTAGAAGAGCGGGAACAGGATTTCGTGGTGGCCGGTGAAGACGTAGCCCCGGGCCGAAGCGCCGCCCGAGGCGGTCGGGCGCTGGGCGACGTTCACGGCGGAGCGGTACTGGGCCACCATGTCGAACACGCCGGTGGTGAACGATGACGGGACGCCGCCCAGCACGTTGCGCACGACCGAGAGCGCTTTGAGGAAGGTTTCGGGCAGCACGACGGCGGAGCCCAGGTTCATCAGCGCGCCGCCCTCCAGATCCGCCACCGTCTGCTTGAGCCGGTCGAAGTCGCGCCCCGTCGCCGCGCCCATGGCGGCCGGGTCCCAGGTGGGGTGCTGGTGGATGATGTCGTTGCCGAAGGCGACGTGAACGGTCGCCGGGATGCCAAGTCGCCACGCCTCCGCCAGGATCGAGGCGTCGGCGTGGGGCAGGCCCCCTTCCGCGATGGCGCGACCGACCGCCGCCCCGTAGCCCAGCCCGTCCGCCGCCCCCCGGTTGACGGCCGCGTTCAAGCCCGCGCCGGTCTCTTCCCAGTTGCCGAAGCGACCGTCCGGAAGGTAGGCCCCGACGTCCTCGCTCGTTTCGCCGATGAGCGCGATCTCAAAGTCATGGATCGAGACGGCGCCGTTCGCCGCGATGTGCGAGACATGACCCCGGCGCATCAGGTCGACGATCAGGCGTGACAGGCCCGTCTTGACCACGTGCCCGCCCATCATCAGGACGAACGGACGCCCGGCACGGCGCGCCCCGGCGACGGCGCGCACGTAGGCCGGAAAATCGCGCCCGACGAGGATGTCGGGCAGCAGCAGGAGCGGATCGAGCCGACTCGTGGCGTCCGGCGCCGGGGAGAATTCGGCGAGCCGGACCTTGTTGGCGCGCTCGCTCAGCGGCCGCGTCTGTACCCGGGAAAGGTCGTGGGGCATGATCGATCACGCGCAGTATAGCACGCGCGAGAGCGGGCGGTCAAACCCGCCGGGCGCCGCGCCAACTTGGCATACAAAAGGTTTACGCAAATCGATACGTCGGGTAGAACCACTGGTGAGTCGAGTCATCGCAGCAGGAAAGAAAAACAAAGGCTCGCGCCGCGGCGAAGGTGCCGCGACCTATGACGGAGGAGGAAACAAACGATGGGAATGAACGACCCGAACCGCCCCCTCGACACGGCGACCACGCCGGGTCAGGGCGGCTCGACCACGACGACCGGCGGCGCCGGTAGTACCGGCGCCTATTCGGCCGGCAGCGCGGGGATGGGCGCCTACTCGGCCGGCAACCGATACTACAGCCCCGCCGAAGGCCGCGAGCACCTGACCGGCCTGTTCCGCACCCGAGCGGACGCCGAGAACGCTGTGACCCGCCTGGAGGCGCTCGGCGTCCCGCGTTCCGACATCTCCGTGATCCTGCGCAACGAGAACGAGAGCGCCGACTTCGCCGCGAGCACCGGCACCTCCAGCGGGTCGCACGCGGGCGAGGGCGCCGGCGCGGGCTCTATCGTCGGCGGCACCGTAGGCGCGATCCTGGGCGCCCTGGCCGCGACCGCCACGTCCGTGGCGATCCCCGGCGTCGGCATCCTGCTCGCGGGGCCCATCGCCGGCGCGCTGGCGGGCGCGGGCGCGGGCGGCCTGACGGGCGGCCTGCTGGGTGCCCTGGTCGGCGCGGGCATCCCGGAAGACCAGGCGAAGCACTACGAGGCCGGCCTGCAGCAGGGTGGCGTCGTGGTGGTGGCCGACGTGGCGTCCAGCCTGGCGGCCCAGGCGCGCCAGGTCCTGAATGCGCAGGGCACTACGTCGAACATCTGAGAGCGACGGCAAAAAGGGCAGGACACGTGTCCTGCCCTTTTTTAGTTTGTGCAGTCAAACGATGACACAAGAACCGGAATCCGATCCGCCGAGCCGCGCCGACCTGCCGTCCGCGCAGGGCAGCGCCCGGGCGATCGTCATGGGCGCGGTCGCGAACGCCGCCGCCGCGGAAGCCGTCGTGGCACGGCTTGTCACGCTCGGGGCGAACGACGGGGGCGTGGACATCGTCGTGGAGCCGATTCAGGACGACCCGGCCACGGAACAGATAGAAGACGGGGTATCGCTGCGCGCGGACGTTTCCGCCACACAGGCGGAGGCGGCACGGGAAGCGCTGCGCGCCACGCCGGCCGGGAAAGGGAATGGCGGAGAGGGTGGGATTTGAACCCACGGAGAGCTTGCACCCTCACTCGCTTTCGAGGCGAGCGCACTAGACCACTATGCGACCTCTCCGCGCTGTCAGGAAACGAGGGATGAGGAGAAAGGGATGCGTAAAACGGGACCACCTCGTCCCTCATCCCCCGCATCTCATCCCTGGCAATGGCCCCGCCTGAGGGATTCGAACCCCCGACCTTGCCCTTAGGACGGGCCCGCTCTATCCGGGCTGAGCTAAGGCGGGACGCGGCGTAACAACCGCCCTTATCTTAACGCACCCGCCGCGCCCTGTCAAGCAACCCGGAACAAAACGAGACGGGCGGTTCCTTATGGAACCGCCCGTCCACGTTTTCTGGCGCGCCCGAAGGGACTCGAACCCCTGGCCTTCAGGACCGCAACCTGACGCTCTAATCCGCTGAGCTACGGGCGCACGACGATTCTTATCTTAACACGGTTTTGGCCCCGTGTCAAATCGGGCAGATTCCAGCGCGTCGGTGCTCTACGGGGGTATCATGGAGAGCATGGATTTCGTACGACTGGGCAAGACCGGCCTTAAGGTCTCGCGCCTCTGCCTGGGCTGCATGAGCTACGGGGTGCCCGAGCGCGGCGGCCACCCCTGGTCGCTCCCGGAGGAGCAGAGCCGCCCCTTCTTCAAGCGCGCCCTGGAGCTGGGGGTCAACTTCTTCGACACCGCCAACGTCTACTCCGACGGCACCAGCGAGGAGATCACCGGCCGCGCGCTCAAGGACTTCGCCGCCGGCCGCGAGGAAGTGGTCATCGCCACCAAGGTGCACGGGCGGATGCGGGCGGACGCCAACGGGGCGGGCCTGTCGCGCAAAAGCATCTTCGCCGAGATCGACGCCAGCCTCAAGCGCCTGGGCACCGACTACGTCGACCTGTACCAGATCCACCGCTTCGACAAGGAGACGCCGGTCGAGGAGACGCTGGAGGCGCTGCACGACGTGGTGAAGGCGGGCAAGGCGCGCTACCTCGGGGCCTCCTCGATGCACGCGTGGCAGTTCTGCAAAGCGCTGTACCTGGCCGACCGGCACGGCTGGACGCGCTTCGCCTCGATGCAGAACCACTACAACCTGCTCTACCGCGAGGAGGAGCGGGAGATGATGGGCCTGTGCCGGGAGGAGGGCGTCGGCGTCATCCCGTGGAGCCCGCTGGCGCGCGGCAGGCTCACCCGCCCCTGGGAGGAGCGGCTGGGCACGGGGCGGGCCGAGACCGACGCGTTCGGCAAGACGCTCTACAACGACGAAGCGTCCGACGGGCGCGTGGTGGAGCGCGTCCGGCAGGTGGCCGGGGCGCGCGCCGTCCCGATGGCGCAGGTCGCGCTGGCGTGGATGCTCTCGAAACCGGTCGTCACCGCGCCTATCGTAGGGGCGACCAAGCCCCACCACCTTGAAGACGCGGCCGCCGCCGTCTCGCTCGCCCTGTCGCCCGGGGAGATCGCGGCGCTGGAGGAGCCCTACCTGCCGCACCCCGTGCTGGGCTTCGCGTAAGGGCCGGTAGCCCGAGCGCCCGTCCGGCACCGGACGGGCGCTCGCCACGTTCCGGGGTCCGGCCCCTCGCGGAAACGGGTCACGCGGGCGGCGCTCCAGGGAGTTCCCGCACCTGACGGTCGCGCCCGCGTGGGCCGTGACCACCCCCTTTGTCCGGGGGCGCTCTGCGGCATCTGCAATGGCGTCACCCAGGTCGATCACGACGACCTGCGCCCCCCGACGGTCTGCGCCCCGCGGCCCCTGCCACACTCCCCGTTACGCGCGAAGCACCGACAAACCGGGCTCTCGGGCCCGGTTTTTTATTTTCGGCGTGGCGTGCAGTCCGTGTAAAAAGATAACGTCTGTGGTACACTTAGTGCAGATGTATGTGTATACTGTACACTAACTGGGCAGAGCCGCCCGATCCGCGCCCGACCGGCGGGCGCGGGATCGTCGCCCCAAGCCGGAACCGTTGAAGAGGAGAATCCGATGCAAGCCGTTCTGGGCATCATCGACCCGCAGGAATCGTTCTGCAACCCCGCGCTGGACGAACTGTACGTCCCGGGGGCGCAGGACGACATCGTCCGCCTCGCCGCCTTCGTCGACCGCGTGGGCGACCGGTTCGACGATATCGTCGTGACGCTGGACTCGCACCACCTGTTCGACATCGCGCACCCGCTGTTCTGGCGCGACGGCGCGGGCAACCCCCCGGCCCCGTTCACGATCATCAACGCGGCCGACATCGAGGAGGGGCGATGGATCCCCGCCGTCCCGGGCCTGTACGCCTACTGCCTGGAGTACACGAAGAAACTGGAGTCGGGCAGGCGCTACCCGCTGTGCATCTGGAAGCCCCACTGCCTGATCGGGACGCCCGGCCAGAACGTGATGGAGCCGCTGCGCGGGGCGCTCCGCCGGTGGGAAGAGCGCAACGTCGCGTACGTCACCTACGTCACCAAGGGCTCGAACCCGCTCACCGAGCACTACAGCGCCATCCGCGCCGAGGTGCCGGATCCGCGCGACCCCACCACCCAGGTGAACACGGGGCTCGTCCAGGCGTTCGAGCAGGCCGACCGGATCGTGTGGGCGGGCGAGGCCAAGGACTACTGCCTCGCCAACACGGCCCGGGATCTGGTGACCGAGTTCGGCTCGGACGCTTACATTAAGAAGTTCGTGCTGCTCGACGACGCCACGAGCGCCATCGACCCGGCGCAGGGAGACGCCTTCGTCCGCGACATGGTGCGGCGGGGGATGGAAGTCGCGACGACCGTGGACTACAT
>CADCTO010000191.1 GCA_902805585.1 uncultured Armatimonadota bacterium
GTGGTCGTGGGCGGCACGTCGATCCGCGGCGGGCGCGGGACGCTGACCGGGTCGCTCCTGGCCGCGCTGCTGCTGGGGATGGTGCCGACCGTGCTGATCTTTCTGCGCCTGGGCGAAACGGCTACCTACTGGGAGCGCGCGATCCAGGGGTGCTTCATCCTGCTGGCCGTGCTGGCCGACCACTGGGCGCGGGCGCGCTCGGGCGCCGCGAGGGCCGCCGCCGCATGAGCAGCGCCGCCCGCGCCGCCGCCGCGCCCCGCCGCGCCCCCTTCCGCTTCTGGCACGAGGCCATCCTGATGGCCCTGCTCGCCGCGCTGCTGATCGGCGCCCGCGTCGTCGCGCCGGATTTCGTGCTTGTGGACACGCAGAGGGAACTGCTGCTCCACGTCTGGGAGACCGCCCTGCTGACCCTCCCGATGACGCTGATCATCATCACGGGCGGGATCGACCTGTCGGTCGGTTCGGCCATGGCCCTGTGCGCGGTCGTGCTCGGGCTGGCGCACGAGGCGGGCGTACCGCCGTTCGCGGCGACGTCCCTGGCACTGGCCGCGGGGCTGGCGGCGGGCGCCCTGAACGGCCTGTTCGTGTCGCGCGCGCAGGTGCACCCGCTCCTGGTCACCCTCGCGACGCTGGCCGCCTTCCGGGGCGTCGCCGAGGGCGTCAGCCGGGGCCGGCCGATCTCGGGGTTCGGAGAAGGATTTACCGCCCTCGCCCGGCAACAGTTCCTCGGTATTCCGGCTCCCGCCGTCATCTTCATCCTGTGCGCCGTGCTCGCGGCCGTCGTGCTGGCGCGTACGCCGCTGGGGCTTTCGCTGTACGCCATCGGCCACAACGAGACCGCTTCGCGCTACTCGGGCATCCGGGTCGACCGGATCAAGCTGCTGCTGTACTCGCTGTCGGGGCTGGCGGCAGGTCTGGCGGCGGTCCTGTTCGTCGCCCGGCGGAACACGGCCAAGGCCGACGTCGGCCAGGGCATCGAGCTGGAAGTCATCGCCATGGTCGTGCTGGGCGGCACCAGCATCTTCGGCGGGCGGGGCAGCATCTTCGGCACGCTGCTCGGCATCCTGCTGATCCACGAGACGCGTGAATTCGTGAGCTGGCACTGGAACCGCGACGAGCTGAACCTGATCGTCCTCGGCATCCTGCTGATCCTGTCCGTCCTGCTCCACCGCTTCGTGTCGGTGAGGGAGCGGGAAGCGTCCTGACATCCCTTTCGAAGGAGAAACCAATGCGCCGTATCGCGCACCCCCTGTCTCTGGTCTTGCTCTTTTCGGCCCTGGCCTTCGGCGCGGCGGGCTGCACGGAAAAGCCCGCCGCCGGTCCTTCCGGCGACGGCGGTGGCACTCCCGCCCGCACGGCGGCGTCGGGCGAAAAGGTCACCGTCTACCTGCTGCCCAAGAAGAAGGGCGTCGCCTACTTCTCCTCCTGCGCCGACGGCGCCCGCAAGGCGGCCGACGAGCTGGGCAACGTGGAGCTGGTCTACGACGGGCCCACGGACGGCTCTCCCGAGAAGGCGGCGGCCCTGGTGGAGCAGTGGACGCTCAAGAAGGCCGACGTGATCGCCGTCTCGCCCAACGACCCCAATGTGCTGGCGCCCGCCATGCAGGCCGCGCGGGAAAAGGGCACCCGCGTCATCACCTGGGACGCCGACGGGGTGCCGGACGCCCGCGAATTGTTCGTCAACCAGGCGACCGCGGAGCAGATCGGTTCCGCCCTGGTCGACACGATGGCGGGGGACCTGGGCGGGCCGAACGCGAGCGGGAAGGTCGCCATCATCACGGCGACGCTCACTGCCGCGAACCAGAACGAATGGATCAAGCACATGAAGGAGCGCTTGAAGAAGTACCCCAGACTCGAACTGGTGACGGTCAAACCCTCGAACGAGGACCAGAAGCTCGCGTTCCAGGTCGCCCAGGACCTGATGAAGACCTACCCCGACCTGAAGGGCATCTTCGGAATCAGCTCGGTCGCCTTCCCCGGCGCGGCGGAAGCCGTGAAGCAGGCGGGCAAGAGCGGCAAGGTCTTCGTGACGGGCCTGTCGACGCCGAACGACATGAAGGCGTACGTGATGGACGGGACGGTCAAGTCGGTCGTCCTGTGGAACACGCAGGACCTGGGTTACCTCACGGTCCGGGTCGCCGAAGCGCTGGCCACCGGCAAGCTGAAGGCCGGCGCCACGGAGTTCGCGGCGGGGCGCCTGGGCTCCAAAAAGATCGCCGGG
>CADCTO010000192.1 GCA_902805585.1 uncultured Armatimonadota bacterium
AATTCATGTGCGGTCCTCCCTGGTGTGCCCGCCCCGGGTCTCACCTGCTTAGACACGTCGCGGGCGCTGAAGTTGTGGTCGGTCCGAGATGAAGGTCGCGCACCGAGGAAGTACCTGTGCGGCGCCTACCCCGTCCGTGCGGGCGGGGCATGGGCCGCCGAAGGCTTATCCGGGAATCCGGGGGGCCGGCGGAGTGGGTCTGTAAGCCGGGTTCTGTATTTGTGTGGCCATCTATCTGGGACGCCGGTTGCCCGGCGCCTCGTGCGGCCCTACCCGGAGAGTCGGCGGGCAGCGTCATCCTCTCCTGTTCGGGCCTTGCTCCGGATGGGGTTTGCCGGGCCGGCGTGTCTCCACGCCGCCGGTGCGCTCTTACCGCACCATTTCACCCTTACCGGGCGTACGCCCGGCGGTATCTTTCTGTTGCACTTTCCGTCGGGTCGCCCCGCCTCGCCGTTAGCGAGCATCCTGCCCTGTGGAGCCCGGACTTTCCTCGAAGGCAAGCCTCCGCGACCACCCGACCCACTCCAAGTAGTGATTGTATCACGTTTCCGCAACGCGCAGACGCCGCCCCGGCGTGAACGCCAAGGCAGCTTTCCACCGGCGCGGCTTCCCCGGGGCGGCTCTTCCCGACAGGGCCCGGGGCCTGCCGATGGACAGGCGGTACGTCGGCATGCTACACTGACCCCATATTTGGCTTTGAGGGGATCGTCATGACACGGATCACAATGGTTTGCGTTACGCTGCTCGTGTTCGGTATGAGCGCACGCTTACCCGCGCCGCTATTCGCGCAGACGCAGGGGAAGGTGGGGGAACTGCGGTCGCTGGTCCCCGCGCAGACGAAGGTGGCGCTGTTGCCCGTCATCGACGCCACGGGCGAAAAGGACGACCAGCGCCGGGACCAGGCCAACGCCGTTCGCATGGAGATGCGCGACCAGTTCGCCGAGCGCGGGTTCGACGTGATCGACGAGGAGGCCGTTGCCAAAGCGATCGCGGAGGCGAAGATCGACCTCAGCGACGAGGAGTACCAGCGGCGTGAACCGCTCTACAAGGTCGGTAAGGCCGTCGGGGCGGATTTCGTCGTCTTTGTGGTCGTCACCCAGGCGTATTCCAAGATCAAGAAGAACCTGTTCGGCGAGCAGCGCGAGGGGCTCGCCAAGACGAAGACGTGGCTGCTCGACGTCAAGGAAGAGAAGCCCGTCCTGAGCGGCTACGTCTGTGAGGGCAAATCGACCGGGAGCGCCGGGCCCTTCGACAAGGGTAATCGGAGCCGCATGGGGGCTGCATCCGGCAACTCGATCCGCGACGTGTTGAACGATGTCCTCAAGCCGTACCCGCGGAAGAAGCGGAAAGGCTGACGGGAAAGCCTCACATCGGGCGCTCGACGATGTAGCGGGCGAAGGCACGCAGCGGCTCAGCACGCGCGTCAAGGGGGTGCAAGGCGTTGACGGCGGCTTCCGACGCTTCACGGGCCATGCGCTGTGACAGGTCGATTCCGAAGACCTTTGGGTAGGTCGCCTTGTCGTTCTTGAGGTCCGAGCCCGCCGGCTTGCCCAGCGTCGCGTCGTCGCTGGTGACGTCGAGGATGTCGTCCACGATCTGGAACGCCAGCCCGATGTGCTCACCGTACGCGCGCAGCGCGCCTTCTTCCTTTTCGTCCGCGCCCGCGAGGAGCGCGCCGGAAAGCAGTGAAGCGAGCAACAGCGCGCCGGTCTTCCGGCTGTGGATGCTGAGCAGAACGTTCCCGTCCACGGCCTTTCCTTCGTAAAAGAGGTCGTCCACCTGGCCGCCGACCATGCCCATGGTCCCGGACGCGCTCGCCACGAGCGAAATCACCCGCAGCAGGGTGACGGGGTCGCCGTCCTGGGACCGGGCCATGGTGTCGAAGGCGAGGGTGTGGAGGGCGTCGCCCGCCAGGATCGCCATCGCCTCGCCGAACTGCTTGTGCGACGTAGGCACGCCCCGGCGGTAGTCGTCGTTGTCGATGGCCGGCAGGTCGTCGTGGATCAGCGAAAAGGTATGGATCATCTCCAGAGCACACGCGGTGGGCAGGACGGCTTCCGGTGTTCCGCCGACCGCTTCGGCCCCGGCCATGCAGAGCAGCGGACGAATGCGCTTGCCGCCGCACAGAAGCGAATGACGCATCGCCTCGTGCAGCACCGTGGCTGGGGTGTCGGTGGGCGGCGTGAAGCGGTCCAGGCCAGCGCTCACCAAGGCGGCGC
>CADCTO010000193.1:0-9010 GCA_902805585.1 uncultured Armatimonadota bacterium
ACCTCCCCACGCCGGGCCGCCTGTTCCCGGTCCCCCGCCGGGTCGTTCACCAGCAGGCGCCCGTCCGCCAGGTAGCCGCGCGCGACCATGATGTGCCCGGCGGGCGTCACGCGCGTGCCCAGGATGCAGGGCCGCCCGGCGTCCAGTTCCGCCTTGACGCGCTCCCAGGTCGCCTTCCCGTTGTAGTACATGGCGACGTGCGGGAACTGCGGCCGCAGGTAGGCCAGCAGTTTGGCGTGGACCGCGCCGAGATTGGGCTCGCAGACCTGGCCGTAGAGCGCGGGCAGGTGCGCGCCGTACCGGCTTTCCCGGGGCATCGGGTCGAGGACACGCATGGGCTGTGCCTGCGTCTTGTTGAAGAACCCGAGGACCATCAGCACCGACGACGGGCCGCAGGAGCCCGAGCCGTCGAAGTCGGACGGGGCGTCGTACACCTGGTGGACGTAAGGCACGGCGAGCGACACGACGGGCGTCGCCGGGGGGCGGGGCCGGACGTCGCCGAAGTGCCAGGGCGCGGGGGGACCGAACAGGTTCTTCCAGCCCGACGCCAGCCGCTCCGGGGACGGCCGCGTCACCGCGACGCCGCGCCAGCGGCCCTGCCCGCCCGAGGCGACCGCATCGAGGACCCGGTCAGCGTGCGCGTTCGCCCCCGCCGGCTGCGCGCCCGCCCGCACCGGCCCGGCCCCGTACCGGCCGAGGGCGAAGTACCAGCACTCCAGGATGTTGCGCCCGTCGTCGAGCCGCCCGTTGCCGATGATCGGCGCGCGGTCCCACGCCAGGACGAGCTGCTTCGTCCCCTGCTCCAGGTTGTAGCGCCAGTCGGAGCGCAGGCGCTCGGCGTCGGCGCGGTCTTTCAGGGGCACGCCCATCAGCCCCGCGCGGCCGTCGGCCTCCAGCGGCTTGCCGTCGGCTTCCCACTGCCGCCAACCGCTCTGGGAGTAGGCGACGCCTTTGAGGAGGACGGAAGGCACCCGGTGCTCGCGGGCGGCCTGTTCGAGGGCGACAGCCACTTCTGCCGTCGCGGGGTTCTGTTGGGCGCGGCCCGGGACCGCGGCGAGGGCGACCGCGGCGAAAAGGGCCAGGGGCAGGTAACGCAAGCGCAACGCCTCCTCGGGGTTTTCGAAGCAGCCTGAAAACAAGAAAAGCCCCGGCGGGGCTTCCTTGATGATCAGCGGGCACGAACGAAAGTGCCGCCTACCGGACTTGAACCAGTGACACCCGCATTTTCAGTGCGGTGCTCTACCAACTGAGCTAAGGCGGCAGATTGTGAACGTGGGAGGGTTGACTGACGGTGCAGGATGGGGGACGGGGAGTACGGGACTCGAACCCGCGGCCTCTGCCTTGACAGGGCAGCGCTCTAACCGACTGAGCTAACCCCCCAAGCCTTGCACTCGCGTCAACCTGGGCGAAGAGGGATTCGAACCCCCGACCACCTCTTTGTAAGAGAGGTGCGCTACCGCTGCGCCATTCGCCCGCGCCAAACAGATGGAAGTATAACACGGCCCGGTGCGCCTGTCAAGCGGAACCTGCCCGCGCAGGAGAAAACGCACGCAGTCGCGAACCGGCACATGCCATGACCGCCCGTCCGCCCAACGTCCTTCTCATCACCAGCGACCAGCAGCACTGGGACACGCTCGGCGTTTCCAACCCGCGCATCCGCACGCCGAATCTCGACCGCCTGTGCCGCGAGGGTACCCGCTTCACGCGCGCCTACTGCCCGAACCCGACCTGCACGCCGACCCGGGCCTCGATCATCACCGGCCAGTACCCCAGCGCGCACGGGGCGTGGTCGCTCGGGGTGAAGCTGCCGGAAGACGTGCCGACCGTGGGCGAGACGTTCCTGGAGCACGGCTACGCCACGAACCTGATCGGCAAGGCCCATTTCCAACCGCTCGCCAGCACGCCCGAGCAGCCGTCGCTGGAGGCGCAGCCGACCCTGCGCGACCTGGACTTCTGGCGCGGCTTCCACGGACCCTGGTACGGCTTCGAACATGTCGAGGTCGCCCGCAACCACGCCGACGAGTCCCACGTCGGTCAGCACTACGCCTTGTGGATGGAGGAGAAGGGGCTGACGCAGTGGCGCGACTTCTTTCAGGCGTGGCCGCCGGACCGGGCCACGCCCCGGCGCGAGCACGTGTGGGACCTGCCGGAGGAACTGCACTACACGACCTGGACGGCCGAGCGCGCCGTCGCCTGCATCGAGCGGGACGCGGCAGCGGGGCGGCCGTTCTTCACCTGGGCCAGCTTCCACGACCCGCACCCGCCCTACCTCGTGCCCGAGCCGTGGGCCTCGCTATACGACCCGGCGGACATGGAGCCGGGGACGCTGTTGGAAGGCGAGATGGATCGGCTGCCCGAGCATTTCCGCCTGACACAGCAGGCGAAGCCAGACTTCTCCGCCTGGCGCGAGACCGGGTTCGCCAACCACGGCTTCAACAGCCATCTGGTGGACCCGGCGAAGCTGCGCAAGGACATGGCGGTCTACTACGGCATGATCTCCTTCATGGACCAACAGATCGGGCGCATCCTGGACCGCCTGGACGCGCTGGGCGTCGCGGACGACACGCTGATCGTGTTCACCACGGACCACGGGCATTTCCTGGGGCAGCACGGCCTGACGGCCAAAGGCGCGTTCCACTACGAGGACCTGCTCCGCCTGCCGTTCGTCGTGCGATGGCCGAACGGCGGCGTGCCCGCGGGCTCCACGAGCCGGGCGCTCCAGAGCCTCGTGGACCTGGCGCCGACGTTCCTGTCCGCCTGCGGCCTGCCGGTCCCCGGCCACATGCAGGGCGTGGACCAGCTCGCGGCGTGGCGCGGAGAGGCGAAGACCGCCCGCGAGGAAGCGCTCGTCGAGTTCCGCCACCAGCCCACGAAGGTACACCTGCGCACGTACATCGACGCGCGCTACAAACTGACGGTGTACCGGGACCGGGAGTACGGCGAGCTGTTCGACCTCCATGCCGACCCCGAGGAACGGACCAACCGGTGGGACGACCCGGGCTGCCAGGCGCTCAAGGGCGAGCTGATGCGCCGGTTCGTCAACGCGGAGCTGAAGCGGGAGCCGATGCGCCTGCCCCGGATCGCGCACGCCTGAACGGGCCGTGCGCAACCAAACGCGCGGAAACCGCGTCTGTAACCGTGTATAATGTTTGTACCGGCGTGTCGGCACCTTCCCGCACGCCCCGCGCCCGAAGGGAGCTTGCGGCAATGGCGGTTCAACTTCCTGCACTCTCACAGACCCTGAGTCGGGCGACACGCCGCGTGCGCGCGCTCCAGGCGCTCGGGCACGGCGCGACCGGCCTGCTCGTCGGCGCCCTGTTCGCCGGCGTGCTGCTCGTTCTGATGCGCACGCGCGTGCTGGAGAACCTGCCGGCCGAAACCCTGGCGCTGCCGCCCCTCCTGGGCCTTCTGGCCGGCGCTCTCTTCGCACTCCTGCGGCCCCTTTCCGCGCTCGACGTCGCGCGGCTGACGGAGCAGCGGCTGGACCTGAAGGAGCGCTTCTCCACCGCGCTCGCGCTCGCCCCGACCGCCGACGCCGAGAACCCGCTGGTCGCGCGCCAGATCGCGGACGCCGAGGCGCACGCGGTCCGCGGGCGGGAGTTGTCCGCCGCGCTGCCGCTCACACCGCCCAAGCGCGCGTGGGCCGCGCTCGCCGCGCTGCTGGCCGTGTTCCTGGCCTGGTTCCTCCCCACCCTCCCCTACTTCCAGTCGCCGCGCGAGCGGACGGAGCGCGCGCAGGTGAAGCGCGAGGGCGAGCGGCTGGTGCGCGTCGCCAAGACCATGGAGCGCGACGCCCAGGCCCGCAAACTGGCGCAGACGCAGGTGGCCGCGAAGAAACTGGCCAAGCTGGGCGAGCAGATGAAGCGCAACAGCCTGACCAAGCAGAAGGCGATGATGAAGGCCGCCAAGCTGACGCAGGAGATGAAGCAGGCGCAGCAGGCCCTGGCGGGCGCGAACAGTCCCAAGAGCCTCCAGGCCGCCGGGCGCGAGATGCAGAAGGCGATGGCCGCGGCCCAGGCCGCCCAGAAGGAAAGCGGTAAACCGGGCCAGAACGCCAACGCCGAAGGCGCGGCCAAAAACCCAAAGAACGCGGGGGCGAAAACCCCGCCGCAGCAGCAGGCGGTCCAGAAGGCGCAGCAGGCGCTGGCCGGGGCGGACATGCAGTCGCTGGCGGAGCAGTTGAACCGGCTGTCGCAGATGGCGGAGCAGGGGCAGCCCGGCGACAAGGCCGGTCAGAAGAAGTTGGGGGAGCAGATGAGCGCGCTGTCCAAGGCGCTCAAGGGCACGCCGCTCGATAAAGCGTCCGACCCCCTCGAAAAGGCCGCCGAGGCTCTCCAGCGTGGCGACATGCAGGAGGCGGCCAAGCAGCTCGCCGAGGCCGCCAAACGCGTCCAGGAGGCCGAAAAGAAGAGCCAGGACGCGCAGGGGATGCAGCAGGCGCAGCAGGCGCTGGCGGAGGGCCAGCAGGGCATGAGCCAGGAGGGCGAGACGCCAGGTGACGGCGGCGAAGGCGAGAGCGAGAACGACGCGTTCGGCAAGGACGGCAAGGCCAAGGAGCACGACCACCAGCACAGCGCCGACTGCACCAAACCCGGCGGGACGTGAGAGGGCGAAGGAAACGGCCAGGCCGTCGGCTCTGGCAACAACGCGGGGAACGGCAACGGGGCTCCCAAGCGGAGCGGGCGATTCGGCGCGGGACCGGAGGCGGGTAAAGGGCGGGCGGACTTCCGGGTGACCCAGGGCGGGCCGCAGGCCGGCAAGCGGCGCCAGGACCCCGACTTCAAGCCCGGCGAGGACGACCAGTACGCGCGGCTGTACGCGCCGGACGGGAAGACCCCGAACACGCGCCTGCAGGGGAAGCGCGGCAAGAAGGGCAAGGAGACCGTGACCTACTTCCGCGGCGCGCCCGACCAGGCCACGGCGAACGTCCCCTACTACGATGTCTACGGGCAGTACGCGCCGGCGGCCGAGAGCGCCCTGAACCGCGACGATATCCCCGCCACGTACAAGAAGCAGGTCAAGGACTACTTCGATGCGCTGCGTCCCGAAACGGCCGCCGCTCCGGATAGCGGGGGGCGCTGAATCTTGACGCTGCGCCGGTGGGTCGCTTCGGTCGCGGCCCCGCTGTTCGGGGTGACGGCCCTTGCCCAGCCGGCCGCCGGCCCGGGCGGGCCGTATCAGCCCGCCGTCGAGCTTCCGCACCTGCAGGACGCCACGAACAGCGAGTCTTCCGGCGTGGCGGCCTCGCGCCGGAACCCGGGCATCCTGTGGACGCACAACGACAGCGGCGGCAAGCCGCTCCTGTACGCGGTGGACCGCGAGGGCAACACCGCCGCCGTGTTCCGGGTGCGCGGCGCGAAAGCGAGGGATTGGGAGGACATGGCCTACGGCCCCGGACCGCGGGGCGGCGGGCAGTTCCTGTACATCGGCGACATCGGCGATAACCAGGGCCGGCGGACGGACTGCGTCGTGTATCGCGTCCCGGAACCGAAGGTGGTGGCACGCCCCGGCACCCAGGGCGCCCCGCAGGCGACCGACGCGCCGACCGTTCCCGTTCCCTTCCGCTACCCGGACGGGCCGCAGAACGCGGAAGCCCTGCTGGTGCACCCGCGCACCGGCGTGGTCTACATCGTCACCAAAGCGGTCGGCGGCGTGGCCGGGGTCTACCGCTTCCCGCTGCAGGCGGCGCGCACCCGGGGCGGAGTGGCGAAACAGCGCCTCGCCAAGGTCGGTACCGTCCGGATCACCGGTGAAGCGCATTTCTTCCCGAACCTGGTCACCGGCGGCGACATCGCGCCGGACGGGCGGCGGGTGGTGCTGTGCACCTACGCGGCGGCCTACGAGTGGACACTGCCTCCCGGCGCGAAAACCTTCGACGCCATCTGGAAGACCCGGCCGGCCCGCATCGCGCTGCCCGCGTTGCCGCAGTGCGAAGCCGTCTGCTACACGCCGGACGGCAAAGCGCTGATCGTCACGAGCGAGAACGTCCCGGCGCGGGTCTACCGCCTCGACCGGGCGCAGTAACAAAGGAGGAGCGCGTTGGAAGCAACGGCGGCGGCACAGACGTCCGCGAGCGGCGGGAGCGACGACATCGACGCACAGGCGAACGCGTTTCGCGAATCGTTCGCGCGCGTGAAGGCCGAGATCGGCAAGGTCATCGTCGGCCACGACGACATCGTGGAGGGCGTGGTGCTGTGCCTGCTCGCCGGCGGGCACGCCCTGCTCGAAGGGGTGCCGGGGCTGGGCAAGACGCTGCTGGTGCGGACGCTGGCGCAGGTGCTCGACCTGACGTTCTCGCGCATCCAGTTCACGCCCGACCTGATGCCCGCCGACATCTCCGGCACGAACATCCTGGTCGAGGAAGAGGGGCGCCGCTCGTTCCAGTTCCAGCCGGGCCCGATCTTCGCCAACATCGTCCTCGCCGACGAGATCAACCGGGCGACGCCCAAGACGCAGAGCGCGATGCTGGAGGCGATGCAGGAGCACTCGGTCACGGTCGCGGGCAAGCTGCACCGCCTCCACGAGCCGTTCTTCGTGCTGGCGACGCAGAACCCCATCGAGATGGAGGGGACGTACCCGCTCCCCGAGGCGCAGCTCGACCGCTTCCTGTTCAAACTCCTGGTGCCGTCGCCGACGCTGGGCGAGCTGGCCGCGATCGTGGACCGCACGACCGGGTCGCAGACGACCCCGGTCGGAAAGGTGCTCGGCGGGCGCGAGATCCTGGCGATGCGCGAGCTGGCGCGGGCGGTCCCGATCGCGCCGCACGTGCGCGACTACGCCGCGTCCGTCGTCCTCGCGACCCACCCCGGCAGCGAGGGCGCGCCGGACATCTCCCGCCAGTTCGTCCGCTTCGGCTCCTCGCCGCGCGGGGCGCAGGCCGTCGTGCTGGCCGCCAAGATCAAGGCGCTGCTGGCGGGCCGCTTCAACGTCGCGCTCGAAGACGTCAACGCCGTCGCCACGGCGGCGCTGCGCCACCGGATCTTGCTCAACTTCGAGGGCGAGGCCGAGGGCGTCGCCACCGAAGACGTGGTCGCCAAGATCATCGAGACGGTCGGCGAGCGGCAGCGGAGCGCGCTCCGGGTATAACGCAGACAAGCACGGCATGAACGCAGACTTCCTTCTTCTGGTCCTGATCCTGGGGCTGATCGGCCTGGTGACCGTGGCGTTCGCCGCGCCGCTCATCCCGGTCCGCCAGCGGCCGCTTTCCGCGTTCCCGGTCGTCACGTTCGGGCTGATCGCGCTGAACGTGTGGGTGTTCCTGGTCACCTCGCAGGGCGGGAGACTCGTTCCGGAGGTCGCGCAAACCTGGGGCCTCATCCCGCGGGCGGGCGCGCTCGTCCCCCTGCTGACGTCGATCTTCCTGCACGCCGACTGGATGCACCTGGGCGTCAACATGCTGGGGCTCGGCCTGTTCGGGGCGCGCGTCGAGGAGGCGCTGGGGCGGCAGGCGTTTCTGCTGTTCTTCATCGGCTGCGGCGCGGCGGCGGGGCTCCTGCACGCCATCGTCGCGGCGACCCTGCTGCCCGCCGCCGCCACGGTCCCTCTCGTCGGCGCGTCGGGCGCGATCTTCGGCATCCTGGGGCTCTGGGTGGTGCGCTTCTATCGCGCGCGCGTCCGCGTCTTCCTGGTCGCCGAAGTGCCCGCCATCTGGGCGCTGGGCGCTTTCGCGCTCCTCCAGGTCGTCATGGGGATGGCCTCGGTCGCGGCGGGCGGGCGGGGCGACAACACCGCCAACTGGGCGCACGTCGGCGGGTTCCTGTTCGGCATGCTGCTCGCCGTCCCGCTCCAGATGCGCGAAGAAGGCAAGCGCCAGTACCACGTCGAGGACGCCGAGACCGCGCTTGCCGCCGGGCGCCTGGACCAGGCCGCCGCGTACTACCGGCTCGTCCTCGGCGAAACGCCCGACGACGCCGGTTCGCACCAGGCGCTTGCCCGCGCCTGCGTGGGCCTGGGACAGAGCGAGGCCGCCCACCGGCATTTCACGGACGCCCTGCGCTTCTTCCTGCGCGCCGGGAACGCCCCGCGCGTCGCCGACGTGTACGAGGAGATCGGGCGCAGTTTCACGACGTTCCCGCTCAGCTCGTCGCTCCTGTACCGCACCGGCTCGGCGTGCGAAGAGGTGGAGCGCTATCCGCTCGCCCTGCGCGCCTTTTCCACGCTCTGCCACGACCTGCCGTCCGCCCCGGAGGCCGAGATCGCCCTGCTGCGGATGGGCCAGCTCCACCTGAAACGCCTCCAGCAGCCCGACTGCGCGGCGGGAATCTTCGCCGAGTTTCTGCGCCTGTACCCGGCATCCGAGTGGAGGGGGCACGTCCAGCGCCTGCTCCAGGAAGCGCGCGAGTCCGCGCGGGGCCGCGGCCCCCTCCCCGCCGCCCCGGGGTAGAGCGATGGACGAGTTCTACCGCGTCCCGCTCTCGTCGGCGGAGGCGCTGGCGACGCTGGCCGCGCTGCGCGCCCTGGACGCCCTGGAGAAGGCGGGCGCGCTCGACAGCGAGATCGAGCCGGGCATCCTCGAAAGCGCCGCCGCCCGCGTCGCCGACGAGGTGCCGGAGTTCGTCGGGGGGCAGGCCGCCGGGCTCGCGCGCTCCCTCGTGGAGGCGCTGCGGGCCGGCGCCCCCGGTGGCGGCGAGGCGCAAGACGCGTGGGACCGGGACGAGCCGCCGTTCCCCGTCGCCCGCAGCCGGCGCCTGCTGCGCGACGCGGCCGAGCGCGAACTGCCGGTCGAGATCGAGTATTTCGTCACCCGCCGCCGCGAATGGACCGCCCGGCGCGTGGACATCAGCGACGTGTTCGAGCGCGACGGGACCTGGTACGTGTCCGGCCACTGCGGGCTCCGCGACGACCACCGCCTGTTCCGGCTCGACCACATCCGCTCCGTCCGCCTCCTCGACGCCGGCGAACTGCTCGCCGACCCGTTCGAGGAGTAGCGGCTGGTTAGATGATAATGCAACCGTTCATCAGGTTTCTGCCAGGCAGTAGTCTTCCCTGGCAAAAGCGTGGCATACAACAC
>CADCTO010000193.1:9020-9393 GCA_902805585.1 uncultured Armatimonadota bacterium
GGTGTGATGAAGACACTTTGGTGCGTACCGGTCCTCTTGGTCAATACTGCTCTCTGGCTGGCTCCTCCGCTTCTGGCACAGCATGGGGCTGGCGCTCGCCCCGATGGGCCGTCGACGAGACAAAAGCAGACGCCGTCTCCGGCGGTCCTCGAAGTAACTCGGCGAGTCGGGCGACGCTGGGGACGGGACCTGACCATGCCGCCGACCGCTGTTCGCGCGGGCGCCGCCAAGCATAGCGGAAATCCGGTTTGGGAGCTGGCTTGGAATGCACCCGAAACCGGTCAGGGCATCAATGTTATCGTGGACGCGGCGCGTGGCCAGGTAATCAAAGTGTTCGATGGGAAGTCACCCGAGGCCGCACGCAAAGCGCAGG
>CADCTO010000194.1 GCA_902805585.1 uncultured Armatimonadota bacterium
CCCCACGTGCTCTCGGATCGCGAACTGCGTGGTGTGCACCCCGACCGCGATGCCGCCCGCGCCCGCCGCGACGTAGTAGCGGGTCAGGGCGCGCTGGCGCCGCTCGTCGAGCCGGCGTGCGGCGTCGAGGGCGAGCGGGTGCGCGGGGAGGACCTGGCCGGCGAGCAGGTGGCCGCGCAGGTCTCCCATCCGGGTCAGGGCTTGGCGCTCGTTAGTATTTGCCATCGCGCGTCTCGTAATGGGTCGGTTTGTTCAGCAGGCGCCCGCCGCGCGCGAGCCAGTCGGCGACCCAGCCGACGAGCGTGTCCAGCGGGACGGTCGGATAGCCGAACAGGGCGTTCGACCGGGACGCGTCGGAAAGCAGCGCCGTTCCCGCTTCCTCGCCGACCAGGATCGGCGCGACGCCGAAGCGTTCGCCGAAGCGGTGCGCGAGCGCCCGCACGGAGACCGTCTCCGGCCCCGTCACGTTCAGCGCGAACGGCGGGCAGGCCGCGTGCGCAAGGCATTGCAGGGCCCGCGCGTTGGCGTCGCCCTGCCAGATGACGTTCACGTGGCCCATGGTCACGTCCACGGGCTCGCCGTCCCGCACCTTACGCGCTATGTCCACCAGCACGCCGTAACGCAGGTCGATCGCGTAGTTGAGCCGGAACAGGGCGACACGGGTCCCGAGCGTGTTCGCGAAGTGGGTGAAGATACGCTCGCGGCCGACGCACGAGTTGGCGTAGTCGCCGACGGGCTCCAGGGGGTCGCTTTCGCGGGAGCCGCCCGCGGTGACCGGCGCGTTGGGATAGACGCAGCCGGTGGAGAAGGCGACGATGCGCGTGGAAGGCCCCGCATAGCGTTCGGCGACGAGGGCGGGGACGTACGTGTTCATCATCCAGGTGGTTTCCGGCGCGTCCACGGTCCCGAACTTCTGCCCGGCCATGAAGATGACATCGGCCGCTTCCGGGAGCGCCTGAACCTGCGCCCGGTCGGAAAGGTCGGCGGCGACGGTCACGACGCCGGCCGCTTCGAGCCCCCGGCGCGCCGCCGGGTCGGTGAACCGGGCCACCGCGATCACCTTCTGTCCGGCGCGCCCGCAGGCGTCGAGGGCGCGCCGGGCCATGCGGGCGAGGGTCGGCCCCATCTTGCCCCCCGCGCCGAGGACGAGGATGTCGCCGCCGCCGAGGTCGGCGAACGTCCGGCACAACCCGGGCGTCGGACAGGAAAGCGCTTCTTCCAGTGCCGCTTCGTCGGAAGGGGCTGCCGTGCGGTGCGGTGCGCCGGGTTCTGACTCAGCGGGTCGAAAGGGGACAGTCATTCTTGATCGTTACGTGCTCTATAGCTCATGTCTGAGGGAGTATACGGCACAAAGGTCCCGATGTCAAGTGTGTGGCTGCTCGGCGCACCGGGGGCGCGCAGCGCCAGGGAACTCCCCTGCTTGACATCCGCCCGCCCGATGACGTATACTTGCCAAACAAGCGCTCGAGCGTGCTCTATAGGACGTGATCCCTCTATGAAAGAAGACGTCATCACGGCGCCTCCCCCCGATACCCGGCCCAAGTACCGGATCCTCCAGGACACGATCCGCCGCGGGATCGCCGACGGCTCGCTCGTAAACGGCGGCAAGCTTCCTTCCGAACAGGACATGGCGCGCACGTTCGGCGTGGCCTACATGACCGTGCGCGCGGCGGTGAACGGCCTGGTCGCGGCCGGCCTGCTCCAGCGCATCCACGGCAAGGGCACCTTCGTCCTGGAGGCGCCCGTCCAGCAGACCTCTGCCGGCGTTCTGGCGCTGGTCGTGCCCTCGCTGGCGTCGCTGTGGAACGTCGCGGGCCTCTACTACTTCCCGTCGATCGTGCAGGGGTTCTGCGCGGAGGCGACGCGGCTCGGCTACGAACCGACGGTGATCGGGCGCGCGAAAGACGCCTTCGCCTCCGCCACCGGCGAATTCACGAACCTCGCGGGCGCGGCCTGCCTCCTGATCGCGCACGACGACTCCCCGTCCCTGGACGCTTTGCGGGACCTCAAGGTCCCGGTGGTCGGCATCAACCGGTACCGCGGCCGCCGCGCGGTCTCCTACGTCGCCGCCGACCAGGCGGGCGGCATGTCGGACGCGGTGGCGCTGCTGGTCGAGAAGGGGCACCGCGACATCGCCTTCCTCCCGGGCCCGGCGGGCAACCTCGGGGCGGAGGAGCGCCAGCAAGGCTTCCGCCAGGCCGCGGCCGCGCACGGGGTGGCGCCGTGGGTGGTAGACGACGGGCCGGCGGACTACACCGACCAGAGCGGCATGCTCCGCACCCGGCGCCTGCTCGCCCGGGCCAAGCCGCCGACGGCCATCGTCACGGCGGGCGACCTGATCGCGGCGGGCGCGCTGCAGGCGGCGCGCGAAGCGGGGCGCGCGGTGCCCGACGACCTGTCCGTGATCGGCTACGGCGACTTCCAGGTCGCGACCTATCTGCAGCCCGCCCTGACCACGGTGCGCCTGCCGCTGGCGGACCTGGGCGCGCAGGCCGCCCTGCTGCTCCACGAGCAGATCACCGGCAGAGGGCGTCGTGGCGCGGTGAAGCTGCCGGTCACCCGGATCGACCGCGATTCGGTCGCCCCCCCTCCCCCGCGAGCCCGGGCGGCGCGATGACGGCGGCGCTCGGCGTGTGCGTCTGGCCGGAGCCGGCGAAGAACGCTCCGCGCACCGTTCGCCACGGCGCCTACATACACGAGATCCTCGGTCACGCCGGCCTGTGCTATACCGCGCTGACGCCGGAGGAGTTGCCGGGCGCCTGCGAAAGCGGCCTCGAACTGCTGCTGACCGTCGGCGAACACCCGCTGCCGGACGGCGTCCAGGCGCCCCTCACGGCCTGGGTGGAGGACGGCGGCGCGTGGCTCTCCCTCGGCGGCGTTTGCGGGATGGACGCACTGCTCGGCGCTTCCCCCCTCGCGCCGTCCTTCGATCCGTGGGGCGGCGGCGTGCGCGCGCTCGGCGAGGGGTACCTGGACGCCCGGGGCAGCGGTCACCCCGTCCTCGCCGGTCTGCCGCTGCCGCTGCACTACTTCGGCGGCGTCGCGGTGACGCCGGGGGGTGCGGCCGTCCTCGCGCCCGCGCTCGACGCCCACCACCGGCCGACCGACCAGCCGGCCCTGCTGGAGCACGCCGTCGGCGCGGGTCGCTGCCTGCTGCTCGCGCCCGACGTGACCGGAACCGTCGTCCGCATCCAACAGGGCGTCGCCGTCACGCGCGACGGCGTGCCCGCCCCCGACGGCACCGCGCCGGTGAACGACGGCGTGCTCAAAAGCGACGACGGGCAGGTGCTGGACTGGCTGCTGGACCGCGAGGACGTGCCGGGGGCGCCCGGCCTGCGCGCCTTCCTGCAGCCGGTAGCCGACCAGTGGCGCGGGGTCGTCCTGCGCGCGCTCTTCTACCTGGCCCGCGCCCGGGACATGACCCTGCCGCTGCTCTGGTACTACCCGGACGGCCTGCCGGCACTGGGCCACCTTTCCCACGACACCGACGGCAACGTCCCCGCGCAGGCGCGGCAGCTTCTGGGCACCCTGCGCGAAGCCGACGTGCGCTCCACGTGGTGCGTGCTCCTGCCCGGCTACCCGCCTGACCTCCTCGCCGCCCTCCGCGACGCCGGACACGAACTGGCGACCCACTTTGATGCCTTGAGCGACGGTTGCGTCTGGAGCGAGAAAGCGTTTGAGGAGCAGTGGCGGCAGCTTTGCGGCCTGTTCGGCGGCGCGGCGCCGGTGACGAACAAGAACCACTACCTGCGCTGGGAGGGAGACGCCGGATTCTGGGAGTGGTGCCTGCGGCGCGGCATCGCGATGGACCAGTCCAAGGGGGCCTCGAAGACGGGCGAGGCGGGTTTCAACTTCGGCACCTGCCACCCCTACCGCCCGGTCACGCCCGACGGGACGGTGCTGCCGATCCACGAGATGACCACGCCGACCCAGGACCTGCTCGTGTTCGCCCCGGAGGCCGTCACGGCGCCCCTGCTCGACGCCGTCCTGCGCCAGCACGGCATCCTGCACCTGCTCTTCCACCCCGCGCACATCGACAAGCCCGGCGTCGCGGACGCGCTGCGCCGCGCGGTCGCCTCGGGCAAAGCGCGCGGACTGGCGTGGTGGACGGCGGAAGCGATCTCCCGGTGGGAGGGCGCGCGTCGCGCCGCGACGTGGGGGGCCGAGTCGAGCGGCGCGGCGACGCTGACGGCCGGGCCGGAAGCCCCCCTGCCCGGCGCCACGTTGCTCGTCCTCGCCCCGGAAAATGCCGCCGTGCGCGTGAACGGGAAGCAGGGCGGGACCGACACGATCGAGCGGTGGGGCTTCCGCTTCCGCGCCGTCGTGCGCGACATCGGCGCGGGCGAGACCCTGCGGCTGGAGGTGGCCGGATGACCCTCGTCCGGGGACCCGTCCGATCCGAACCGCCCGCCATCGCGGGCGGCGAAAAGGCCAAACGCACCCCGTACGGGAGCGCGCCCCGGTACGGGGACGAGGAGCTGGCCGAACTGCGGGAGGCGCTGGAGCAGAACACCCTGTTCTACGCCCAGGGGCGGAAAGTGCATCTGCTCGAAGCGGAGTTCGCGGCCCGGCACGGGGCGAAACACGCCATCGCCTGCAGCAGCGGCACCGCCGCGCTCCACGCCGCCTGCACCGCCCTCGGCGTCTCCCCCGGCGACGAGGTGATCGTCTCGCCCATCACCGACATGGGCAGTATCGCGCCGATCCTGTACCAGGGCGCCGTCCCCGTGTTCGCGGACCTGACGCCCCGCGGCTACACGCTCGACCCGGCCGCGGTCGCCGCCCGCGTCACGGAAAAGACGCGCGCCGTCATCGCGGTCCATCTGTGGGGCAACGCCTGCGACCTGTCCGCCCTGCGCGCCCTGTGCGACGCACACGGGCTCTTCCTGATCGAGGACTGCGCGCAGGCCTTCGGCTGCGCGTACGACGGCCGCCCGGTCGGCACCTTCGGCCACGCCGGCTGCTACAGTTACAACGAGTTCAAGCACATCTCCTGCGGCGACGGCGGCGTCGTGCTCACCGACGACGCCGACCTCGCGCACCGGCTCCGCCTTTCGACCGACAAGGCGTACGACCGCCGCCCCGCCGCGCTCCTGCGCCAGCCCGCCTTCCTCGCCAACAACTACCGCATGACGGAGTTGCAGGCCGCCGTCGCGCGTGCCCAGCTCCGCAAGCTCGACGACATCGTGGCGCGGCGGCGGCGCTGGTGCGGGGCGCTGAGCGCCCTCCTCGCGGGCACGCCCGGCGTCACGCTCCCGGAGCCGACCCCCGGCTGCGACCCTTCGTGGTGGTTCTTTCTGCTGCGCGTTTGTCCGGAGGCGCTCGGCGCGGACGCCGATGCGTTCGCGAAAGCGCTGAAGGCCGAGGGCATCCGCAACAGCGCCCACTATATCGGCAAGCCGATCTACGCCTACCCGCTCTTCACGGACCACAGCGCCTTCGAGCGCGGCCCGCACCCCTACGAGGCGCGTGATTACACACGGGAATCGTGCCCCGTCGCGGAGGCCATCCTCGAGACCGGCGTGATGCTCCCCGTCAACGAAGCCTTCACCGAGACCGACTGCGTCGAGATCGCCGCGGGCGTGCGGCGTGCGGCGGCGTGGTTCGCGTCGGGACAGGGGCGGAAAGGCTGAGTATGCGCGTCCGCGTCGTCTCCGCCGACGTCGCTTTCCACCGCCGCCCGTTCGCCCGACCGCTGCGACTCTCGTCGGGCGTTATCACCGAGATCACGGAAGCGCGCGCCCGCGTGACGGTGGAGGCGGATGGCGGCGCCGTCGCGACCGGGCGGGGCGCGATCTACCTGAGCGACCTGTGGGCCTGGCCCGACCCGGCGTTCCCACCCGCCGAGCGCGACGCCGCCCTGCGCGCCTATTGCGAGCGGCTTGTTCGCGAGATCGCCGCCCGCACCGGGGATGCTTCCGCGCACCCGCTGGAGGTCGGCCTGCGGCTGCACCGGAGCGTGTCGGACGAAGCGGACACAGTTCTTCCTCCCCTCGCCCGGCTGGTCTGCGCCTCCCCCTTCGACGCCGCCCTCCACGACGCCGCCGGCATCGCCGCGGGCCGGTCGGCGTTCGCCCTGTACGACGAAGACATGCCCGCCCCCGAAGCCGACCCGCTCTTCCCCGAAACGGGGGCCATCGCGGCAGTGCGCCGGATGCTCCTTTCCTCCCCCACCCCGCGGCTCGACTCCCTTCTCGTGGTCGGCAAAGGCGAAACGCTGGGCGACTGGGCGGACTGGGTGACGAAGAAAGGCTACCGCGGGTTCAAGCTGAAAGTCGGCGGCGTCGATCCCGAAGAGGACGCCGCCCGCGTCGCCGGGCTGTACCGGGAGGCTCGCGCGCTCGGCGTTCCGTCGCCGCGCCTTTCGGTTGACAGCAACTGCGCCGCGCCAAACGCCGCCGCCGTGCTCCGCTTCCTGGAAACCCTGGAGGCCGCCGACGGGGAGGCGTATGCCGCGCTCGAATCCGTGGAACAGCCCACCGCGCGCGACATCCGGGCCCACGCGTTCGACTGGCGGACCGTCGCCGCCCGCAAGCCCGTGCTGCTCGACGAGGCGCTGACCGACTTCGCCGTGCTGCGCGAGGCCGAGGCGCAGAACTGGAACGGGCTGGCGGTCAAGACCTGCCGGGGCCACAGTTTCTCCCTGGTGACCGCCGCCTGGGCTTTTGAGCGGGGGTGGACGCTCGCGATGATGGATCTGACCAACCCGGGGTATGCGGCCGTCCACTCGGCGCTGTTCGGCTCCCGCCTGCCGGGCGTCACCGCCATCGAGATGAACGCGCCGCAGTACACGCCCGCCGCGAACGCCGAATGGCTGCCCCGCCTGACCGACCTGCTCGCCCCCGTCCATGGTGGGACGCACATCGTGCCGTCGCCGGCGCCGCCGGGGCTCGGCTCGGCATTGTAAGGGAAATCGCCATGATCCGCGTCGGACTCGTTGATTTCGACACGTCGCACGTCGCGGCGTTCACGCAGCGGCTGAACCACATCGACGTCGGACCCGAGCACGCCGTCGAGGGAGCCCGCGTCGTCGCCGGGTGGCCCGGCGACAGCGCCATGATGCCCGAGCGCATCCCCGTCTATGCGGAGCAGCTACGCGGCTGGGGCGTCGAGATCGTGGAACGGCCCGAGGACCTGCTCGGGCGGATCGACGCCGTGATGATCGAATCGCAGCAGGGCGCGCGGCACCGGGAGCGCGCGCGCCCGTTCCTCGAAGCGGGCCTGCCGACCTTCATCGACAAGCCGTTCGCCGCGAGCGCGGAGGACGCGGACGACATCATCGCGCTGGCGCGACGCCACAACGCGCCGCTCATGTCGTGCTCGGCGCTCCGCTACGACCCGGAGGTGACCCGCGCCCTGAGCCTGCGCGAGGAGTTCGGCACCCTCCTGTCCGCCGACGTCTGGACCAGCGCCGCGCTCCATCCGGGCAACCCCGGGCTGCTCCACTACGGCGTCCACGGCGTCGAAATGCTCTACGCCCTGATGGGGCCTGGCTGCCGGGAAGTGCGCCAGGTCTCCACGCCGGGCGCGGACATCGTGACCGGCGAATGGCCCGACGGGCGCCTGGGCGTCGTGCGTGGCATCCGGGACGGTCAGGGCGGGCTCGGTTTCGTCGCACACTACGAGAAGGGCCACCACGTCGCCGTGATCCAGGGCGCCCGGTTCTACTCGGAGATGCTGAAAGCCGCCGTCCGGATGTTCGCGACGCGACAGGAGCCGATCCCGCTTTCCGAGACCCGCGAGATCATGGCCTTCATGGACGCCGCCGCGGCGTCGGCTGCGTCCAACGGAAAGGCTGCGGAACTTCGCTGATGCCGGCCAAGTTCAGGAAGGAGCGGGTATAACCAGAGCCATGAGTGACCACGAACCGGTAGCGGTCGGCGTCGTCGGGCTGGGCCGCAGCGGGTGGGGGATCCACCTGAAGACGCTGAAAGAGCGGCCGGAGCAGTTCCGCGTCGCCGCGGTGGCCGACCCCGATACGGGTCGCGGCGAGGAGGCGCGCGCGGCGTTCGGCTGCGCCGCCTACCCCGCCATCGAGCCACTGCTCGCGGACGCCGGCGTCGAGCTGGTCGTGGTCGCCACGCCCAACCGGTTCCACGCCCCCCACGCGGTCGCGGCCCTGGACGCCGGCAAGCACGTCGTCTGCGAAAAGCCGTTCGGGCTGTCGGTCGCCGACGTGGACGCCATGATCGCGGCGCGCGACAAAGCCGCCGCCCGGGTCGGCCGCCCCGTCCTCCTGGCCCCCTTCCAGAACCGGCGCTTCGAGTGGAGCTTCGAGACGGTGCGCGAGGTGCTGCGCTCGGGCAGGCTGGGCGGGATCGTCCACGTCCGCATGGCCTACCACGGGTTCGGCCGGCGCTGGGACTGGCAGACGCTCCGAAGCTGGGGCGGCGGTCAGCTCAACAACAACGGCCCCCACCCGCTCGACCAGGCCCTGGAGTTCTTCGCGGACTTCGGCGTGACGTCCGCCGCCGACATCGACGTCTTCGCGGACCTGCGGAACACCCTGAGCAGCGGGGACGCCGAAGACCACGTGCGCCTGACCCTGCGCGCCCCGCGCCACCCCGACGCCCCGGCCATCGACATCGAGTTCACCGCCGCCTGCCCGTACCCGCAGGACCAGTGGCTCGTGATGGCCACGGCGGGCGGCCTGCGCGGCACGGGCAAACAGCTTTCCTGGAAATGGGTGGACTGGTCCGCGATGCCGCCCCGCCCGGCGGACGAAAAGCCGACCCCGGACCGCTCCTACAACCGCGAGGAGTTGACCTGGCAGGAGGAGACCGCCGAGATTCCGGCGGACCTGACGGGAGGCGAAGCGCGCTTCTATGACGGGCTGTACGGGGCTCTGCGGCGGGGGGAGCCGCTCCTCGTCACGCCGGAAACGGTGCGCCAGCGCATCGCCGTCATCGAGAAGGCGCGGCGGGCGGCGGAACGCGGCGGCGCCCCCGCTCCCGCCTGAACACCGGCCGGTCAGCGCCCGAACCCTGTTTTCCCATCCTCCAGATGCGCGGCGTACTTTTCCCGCAGGGCGGCGGCCCCGTCCGCCCGGCCGGTCGCCTCCAGCCGCTCCAGGTATGCCGGCAGGGGGCTGCGCCCCTTCTCGTGCAGCGCGTGGTACGGCCCGCCCTCCCGGACCACCGTCCAGAGCGGGTCCGTCACGTCGCCGCCGACTCCCCGGGCCATCTTCTGCATCTGGGCGTCGTGCCAGCGGGCCAGCCGCCACGCCCCCTCGCGGCACACGTCCGGGTTCCGTTCGGCGACGTCGTTCTGCTCGTGCGGGTCGGAGCGCAGGTCGAACAGCATCTCGTCCGGGAACAGGCGGAAGCCGTCGTGGTAGGTGCGCAGATACAGCCAGTCACCCCAGCGGACGCTGCGCTGGCAGACGTGGGCGC
>CADCTO010000195.1 GCA_902805585.1 uncultured Armatimonadota bacterium
GCTCGGCGTCGTAGAGCCAGAGCTGGGGCATCATCGAGCTCACGAAGCTCCCCACGCAGCGCCCCCTGTCGGGATCGAAGCCGAGCGTCATGATCGAATCCACTTCCTCGCCCGCGCCGTTGCGCCCCTCCGCGACCACCCACACGCCGCCCAGCGACCTCACCGACTCCCTGCCGGTGTGCCGCGTCGGCTCGCCGCCCGGCTCCATCGCCGCATCCATCTGGAAGGTCCACTCGCCCACCATCTGCTCCAGCCAGCGGTGCTCCGCGCGCACCTCCACCTGCATCATCGATTCCATGGTCGGGTCTCCTCCAGGGGGAGCCGGGCTCGAAGGTTCGTCCGGTCTACTATACCGTCGAACGGCGCCGGGGAGAATCGACATGTTGAAAAAGGGCGGGCGCCCCGGTGAGGCGCCCGCCCTTTTCAACTGCCCGCAGGATGGATCAGCCGGCCGGCTTCACCTTGCAGGTGGCGGCGGTCACGCTGTAGTCCACCACCGCGTTCTGGCCGGACGCCAGGGTGACGCTGGGGACGCTGGGGGTGGCGGCGATTTTGAGCGAGTCGCCGTTGGCGTAGCCGACGGGAGCGACGCCCATCGTGTAGGTGCCCGGCGCCACGTACGCCATCTTGTAGCGCGAGTCGGCCTGGGCCTTGGCGCTCAGGGTGGTGGGGCCCGTCGCGGTCGCCACGAAGTGCGTCACGTCCGTCGCCGCGCCGCCGCAGGCGGGGAAGGCCACGCCGGCCGCCGGCGTCACCAGCCCGCTGATGCCGCCCGAGAGCTGCACGTTGGTAACGGTGAACTGCGGGTTCAGGATCACCTGCCCGCTCTTGCCGGCCACGTGCCCGAACGAGCGCGCCACGTCGAAGTCCAGCGCCACGACGCGCGTGTCGCCGTCCACCGTCAGCCCCTCGCCCGGGAAGCGCACCTTATAGCCGCTCGCGCGCGACTTGCCGCTGGTGAGGTTGACCGTGCCCGTGGCCGTCATCCCGGCGGGGAGAACGGCGCCCGGCGTCGCGTACACCTTGCCGTCCTTGGTCACCACGTACGCGCTGCCCACGCGCACGCGCAGCTGCGAGTAGGTGCCGGCGGGGATCACGGCGTCCTTCACCAGGTCCGCCCCGGCGCCGCCCACGAGGGCCAGCAGGTCGAAGTACTTCGCCGTGTCGGTGGCGAGCGTCAGCCGGCCGGAGGTGGAGTCGCTCTCGTTGCCGCCCTGCAGGTACAGCTCGGTGATCTGGACCTTGACTTCCTTGAAGTCGCCCGGCGCGTCCACCAGGCGGACGCTGATGCGGCTGCTGCCGCTGTCGGTGCCTTCGCAGGCGCCGAGCGCCGCCGCGGCCAGGAGGGGAAGGAGGAAGCGGGTGCCTTTGAACATCTGGACGATCTCCACGGGTGAGGACTGCACTGTTGTGCCGGGTGAGCCCGGCGGCTTGCTCCCAGAAGCGTCACCTTCGGCGGCCGGACGATCTCCCATTGGCTGGGAGACTCCTGGCTTTGCGGCCCCGCCTCGCGGCGGGTGTGCCTTTGTCGGGAGCCGGATCGGGGACGGCAGCCGCCGCCCCGGTGTCGCAGCGTAGACGCGCAGCATCCTCCTCGCGTCACATTGGATTGTTTCGGCTGATCTGCTACAGAACTCAGGTGCATCGCCGTTCGGGCCTCACGCAGAGGCGCAGAGTCGCAGAGAGAGAACAGCAGAGAAAAGCATCACCATCCGTTCTCGCTGTTTCCCTCTTCCGCGTCTCTGCGCCTCTGCGTGAGCCCCGCCGTTCAGCCGTCTTCTTCCTCGCCCAGCATCATGCGGCGGTAGCTGTCGTAGCGGCCGAAGTCGACCTCGCCGGCGTCCACGGCGGAGCGCACGCCACAGCCGGGTTCGTGGATGTGCGTGCAGGAGGAGGTGAAGCGGCAGTTGTCGATCAGGTCGGCGAACTCGGGGAAGTAGAACTGGAGCTGCGACGTATCGATCTCCCACAGCCCCACCTCGCGCAGCCCCGGCGTGTCCGCCACGTAGCCGCCGCACTCCAGCGGGATGAGCTGCGCGGTGACGGTGGTGTGCTTCCCCTTGTTGAGCGCGTCGCTTATGGCGGCCACGCGCAGCCCCAGCCCCGGCTGCACGGCGTTGAGCAGGCTGCTTTTCCCCACGCCCGAGGGCCCGGCCAGCGCGGACACCCGCCCGCAGATGGCGTCGCGCACCTCGTCCACCCCCACGCCCTG
>CADCTO010000196.1 GCA_902805585.1 uncultured Armatimonadota bacterium
CGTGATACCGGGACGCACGGTTGCCGCGCTCCATCAGCGCGACGGCCTCCCGGGCGCTCCTGCGGCTCGCCTCGTCCTCGGCGGCCAGCGCGGCCGCCAGCCCCTTCTCACGCCCCTCGCCGCCGCCGTAGACCAGGCCGTAGCGGGTGTCCTGGAACCGCCACCCGGCCAGCAGGTAGAGGGGGTAAGCGTTGAGCGGGTCGGCCCGGGCGGTCTGCCGCAGGTCTTCCAGGCCCCGCTTGGGATCCGGCGTCATCGTCGGTGCGGGCGGCGCCGGTTCCTCCTCGCCGTCTTCGGACGGGACACGGGGCTTCTCCGTGTTCCACTGGTACAGCCGGAACCAGAGCGGCGCGTTCTCGCGATCCAGGAGCAGCGACCGGCGGTAGGCGCTGACCGCTTCGGTCCGGTTCTCCGCCGTCATGTCGCCGAGCGCCTGCCAGTACAAGGCGGCGTCGGGAGCCAGCGCGGTGGCGGCCTGCATCGCCTCCAGCGCCTTTTTCGGAAGCTGCTGGCCGGAGGGCGGGGCGCCTTCGAAGTCGGCGGCCGTGACGTCGATGTGCCGGCTGCGCTCAAGCAGCCACAGCCCCCATGCGAGGACGTACTCCGCTTCGGCGCGCTCGTGATCGGTCCCGGCGAGCGTCCTCGCCCGCCGCCACTCTTCTTCCGCCGCCCCGCCCAGTTCGGCGACGCGGGATTTTGCCTGCGCTTTGGTGAGCCGGAACGGGCGGTTGTCGTCCTTGGTGCGGAACGCGTGCTGCGCGGGCGGCAGGAAAGGGCGCGGTTCGCCGTGCTCGTCGCTCTGGGGGTCTTTCTGCGCCGCTTCCCACTCGGCCAGCGCCTTCGGGTAGTTCGCGCGGTAGTCGTCCAGGAGGTGCGTGTAGCGGGCGGCGTGGGCGACGGAGACGGCGCGGCTGGCGAACGCGCAGCCCAGGGCCAGGCGGTACTGGTAGTCGTCCGGTTCCTGACGGACGGCCTCCCGGAGCTGCCCGGCGGCGCGCTCGAACCACTGGCCGCGCCGCAGGTGCCGCGTGGCGTGCAGGTAGTGCTCCGCGGCGGGCCGGCCGGCAACGACGGCGGGGGGGCGCGGTTCTTCCTCCGCGGGCGCGGCCCACAGGAGCGGGAGGGGCAGCAGCGAAAGGGCCGCGAGCGGCAGGACACAGGGCAACGGCAAGCGCATCGTGGTTTCTCCGACGGTAAGACGCTGCCAGGCATCAATAGGTTGCACCGACGCGGACCCCGCCCGGGTCGGCGCTACCCGGTGCTCTGCATCCCCGCGGCGATGCCGGCGATGCTCAGCAGCATCGCCTGCTGCCAGGCGGCGTTGCGCTCGGCGTCCTTGTCCTCCTGGCGGTCCCACAGGTCCAGGAGCGCGATCTGCAGATGGGACAGCGGCTCCACAACGGGGTTGCGCAGCATCACGGTGCGACGGACGGTGGGCGCCCGCTCCAGGAGTTCTTCCTGCTCCGCGACGCGCAGGATCCACCCCGAAGTCCGGCGGTACTCGTCGGCAATGCGGTCGTGGAAGCGCTTCCCGAGTTCCGGCGGCTGCACGAGGGCGGCGTACCGGGAAGCCGTGGGCAGGTGTGCTCGCACCAGTTCCAGCTGGGCATTGTCCACCGCCGTCCGGAAGAACGGCCAGCGGCGGTACATCTGCCGCAGCAGCGCGAGCCGCTCCGGGTCTTCGCCCGCGAAGGCGTCGAGGGCGGTGCCCATCCCGTACCAGCCGGGCAGCATGTAGCGGGACTGCACCCAGGCGAAGACCCAGGGGATCGCCCGCAGGTCCTGCAGGCCGACCAGGGCCTTGCCCGAGCGCGACACGGGGCGCGACGCGATGGGCAGGCGGCTGATGTGCCGGATCGGCGTCGCCTGCGCGTAGAAGGGCCAGAAGTCCGGGTCGTCGTACACGAGCGCGCGGTACGCCTGCCGCGACCGCTCGGAAAGCTCCTCCATGGCGGCGTGCCAGACGCGGCCGGCGCGCTTCGATTCCCGGCCGCCCGCCGCCAGCAGCACGGCGTTCACGATCTGCTCGACGTGGCGGTGCGCGATGGGCGGCAGGCTGTAGCGGAACGAGATGACCTCGCCCTGCTCGGTGAACCGGATGCGGCCGTTCATGCTGTCCGGCGGCTGCGACAGGATCGCCTGGTTCGCGCGCCCGCCGCCGCGCCCGACCGTCCCGCCCCGACCGTGGAACAGGCGCAGCTCGACGCCCGCCGCCCGGCACATGCGGGCCAGGCGCGCCTGCGTGTCCTGGAGCGCCCAGGTCGCGGCCAGGTACCCGCCGTCTTTGCTCGAATCCGAATAGCCGAGCATGATCTCCTGGAAGCGGTCCCGCGCCTGGAGGTGCAGCCGGTAGGCCCGGTTCGCGAACAGGCCGCGCATCAGCTTGTCGGAGCGCTGCAGGTCGTCGATGGTCTCGAACAGCGGCACGATGTCGAGATCACTTTCCAGCCGGAGCTCGCCGCCCTCCTCCTCCGGGCGCCAGCGCAGCAGGCCCGCCTCTTTCGCCAGCAGCAGCGGCTCCAGGATGTCGCTGACGCCGTGGGTCATGCTGATGATGTAGGTCGTGACCGACTCGGGCGCGAGGTGGCGCTGGGCGTCCCGGATCACGTCGAAGACCTGGTGCACGTGCCGCGACGCGCCGCCGGCCTCGGCGCGCCCCAGGAGCGGGCGCGGGTTGAGCAGTTCGCGCGTCAGCAGGGCGACCTTTTCGTCCTCGCCCAGGTCGGCGTAGCGCGTTCCGGGCGGCAGGACCCGCGCGGACGCGAACACGGCGTCGAGCGCCCGCTCGTGTTCGTCGCTGTGCTGGCGGACGTCCAGCGTGGCGAGGTGGAAGCCGCAGGCGGCGACCTGGGCCAGGAGGTGGGCGAGGATGCCCGTGTCGGCCAGGACGTCGGCGCAGTTCTCGCGCAGGGCCCGCTGGATCAGGCGCAGGTCGTCCTCGAACTGCCGGGCGCCTTCGTACGCGGGCGGCGCGGGGCCGAAGACGGGCCGGCCGAGCGCTCCCCCCTCCAGCAGCGCGTTCGTGTGCGCGACGTTCGCCGCCAGGCGGGCCTGTACGTGGAGCAGCTTGCGCACGTACGGCTCCTGCGCGAAGCGTTCCTCCCGCTCCACCGGGATCGGCGCCACCTCCCGGTCCGATCCGATCGAGCGGAGCAGCTCCTCGCCCGGCGGGACCAGCCGCGCGCTCAGCGTCAGGTCGCGGCGCAGCAAATCGACGCGGCGCTGGTAGTGGCGCAGGGCGACCAGCCGGTGGGCGAGCAGCGTCTGCCACGTCACTTCGGGCGTCACGTTCGGGTTGCCGTCGCGGTCGCCCCCGACCCAGGAGCGGTACCGCACGAACGGGCCGATCTCGAAGGCATGGCCGGGGTACGCCTCGGCGAGCGCGCTCGCCAGGTCGTCGTGGAGCCACGCGACGACGTCGAGGATCGTGTTCTCGAAAAAGTACAGCGTGTTGCGGGTCTCGTCGGCGACCGTGATGGGGCTCGCGCGCAGTTCGTCCGTGCGCCACAGCGCCGTCAGCACGCGCCGCAGCTCCTTGCGCGCCCGCTCGGGCGCGTTCAGCGGGCCGTGGAGGTTAGGCATCTCGCCTGCCTGCTCCGCCTCCGCCAGGCCCTCGGCGATGGCCTGGAGCTTGCCCATCACGGCGCGCCGGCGCGCCTCGGTCGGGTGCGCCGTCAGCGTCGGACAGATGTCGATGCCGCGCAGGAGCGCCTGCATCTGCTCGGCGCCCGTCCCGCCCTGCTTGAGCCGCCGTACGGCGTCGGCGATGGATTCGGGTCGGGGCGAGCCGGCCGACTGCGCCTGCCGCGCGCGGTTCACGCGCACGATCTCCTTCTGTTCGGCCAGGTTGACGAGCTGGAACAGCACGGTGAACGCCCGCAACAGCCGCTGGACGATTTCCGGCTGCGCCAGTTCCGGCAAACGCCGGGTCAGGGTCATCGGGTCGCCACCGCCGCCGCCCGCATCGTAGAGTCGCCGCGCGAGCCGCAGGAGCGCGGCGTCTTCCTGTTCGGACAGCACCTCGCCGAGCAGCCGGTCCAAAAGCTCGATGTCTTCGCAGAGCGGCTCGGAAAGCCCGAACTGCCGCGGCGCCAACCCAAGAAATGCCTCGCTAGTCATGCCGTTCCTTAATACCCGCAAGGTTTGGGGCGGGGCCTATCCCTTCTCTGTCGCGCGGCGCTTCTCCTTCGGCGTGCGGCGTCCCGGCGCCGACGGCGGCCCGCGCCTGACCCGTCGGGCACAGGTCCAGCACGGGGCAGCGCCCGCACGCGGGGTCGAAGTGGAAGCAGCAGCGCTGCCCGTGCAGCATCAGGGCTTCGTGGTTGTCGTAGACCTGCTGCGCGTCCCAGTCGGGCGGCAGCTGCGCCTCCAGCAGTGCGTGGGCAGGGCCGACGGCGACGTTCGCCGGGATCAGCCCCAGGCGCGCGGCGACGCGGTGGTGGTGGCTGTCCACGGGAAGCGCGGCCCGCCGCAGCCGCGAAAAGATCAGCACGGCGGCGCTGGTCTTGGGCCCGACGCCGGGCAGCGCCTCCAGCCACGCCCGCGCTTCGGGGACGGGAAGCTCCCCCAGGAAATCGAGCGACAGGTCGCCGCCGCGCCGTTCGCCGATACGACGCAGCACCTCCTGGATGCGGGGCGCCTTCTGTTCCGGCCACGTGCAGGCGCGGATCGCCGACTCGACCTCGTCCGTGGGCGCGTCGCGCACCGCCGGCCAGTCCGCGAAGCGGGCCCGCAGTTCCCGAAACGCCCGCGCCGAATCCCTGTTCTTGGTCCGGTGGGACAGCAGGGAGGAGATCAGCTCGCTCAGCGGGTCCAGGTCGGCGAAGTACGGGATCGGACAGCCGTAGACCGCGCACAGCCGCTCGTGCACGAGGAGGGCCCTGGCACGCAGTTCGGAAGAAGGCGGTTGCGGGGACGGCGGCATGGGTGTGTTATACCCCTAACCCCCGCCACCCGCTTCCCGGGGTCAGGCGCCTAAAAACGGAGCCGGGTCTGGAGGGTGAAGCGCTTGACGACTTCCGGGCGCGTGCCCTCCGGCAGCGGCACGTCGCGCTGGAACTCGTACAGCGCGCGCAGCGTCACGCCGCCGCCGAAGTCGTAGTTCGCGCCGACACCGGTCGTGGCCGAAGACATCGGCTTCTGGGGGAAGTTCCACAGTTTGCGCATCGCGACCAGGGTGACGCGCGGCGTGACGCGGTAGTTGCCCTCGGCGAAATACCCCCACACCGCGTCGGGGCCGTCTCCGCCGAAGACGATCTCGCCGCGGAGGGTGAGCGCGCCGAAGAAGTACTGGCCGTCGCCGCCGAAGCGCGTCTTGTCCACGAAGTCGCGGATGTCCGACGTGCCCGAGGCAGGGAGTTCCGTGTCGAAGGCGGTGCGCGGGCCGCGCCCGGTCAGCAGGGACCCGCCGACCTCGAAGCGCCCGACGGTGGTCTCGACCACACGGTTGAGCCGGAACGAGACCATCTTGTTGGCGTCGAAGTCGGATCGGTTGGGCCCGGCGCCGGTGGTGACCGAGACGGCGTACCCGTACGGGCCGTACTCGCCTTCGAGCATCACGCCGGCGTCGACGCGCAGCCCGAGCGACTTCTCGTACAGGGGCTGGACCGGCTGCAGGGGGTCGTAGACGGAGGTGAGCCCGAACGGGAGCGCGAACTGCCCGGCCCGGAGCCGCCCGGACACGCCCGACAAGGTGAAATCGTAAAAGGCGTAGACTTCGGACGCCCGGAGCCGGTTGACGGCGGTGCCCCGGCGCCCGTCGGTCTCGAGGAACACCTGCACGCGGGCGCCGCCTTTGACCGCCCCCGACGGCACGTCCCGTCGCGTCCAGTCGCCCTGGAGCCGCGTGGCGGCCACGTACGACCCGCGCGTCTCCTTGTCGGTATCCCGGTAGCGAATGTCGGCGGTCCCGGCGTAGGTCAGCGTGTCGCGCTTCTCTTCCTGGGCGCGGCACGCGGGAGCGCCGCCGAACGCGGCGCTCCCGAGGACGACGGCAGCCACAAAAACCTTGAGGGAGGGGTACCTGCCGGGGGCGGCCGGCGTGGCGGATGGCATGGCGCAGCAAAACTCCTGGAAACGGCAGCGACGTACGAACCTCCCCGCCCGCCGCCGTGGCAGGGGTCCAACTGCTTTGGACGCCCGGCAGGGGGGTAGGGTTTCGTGTTTTCGTTGACGGCGGTTTGTCCGGTGTGATATAATTGCGATTCAGGACCGCGCGCTGTGGCACGCCCTCATGAAGCATTTTCCTGCCGGTCCTCGACCCACGGCGCCCTTCGGAGAAAGGATTTTCTACGCGATGACCACTGGCGGTAACGGCGATGTTGAATCCCTGCGGCAACGCCTCCGAGAAATCGAAGGCGAACTCCAGAACCGCATCCAGTACGTCCAGCGTCTCGAAAAAGCGAACCGGGAGCTGGAACAGAAGGTGCGCGAGGCCAGCGAATCTGCCCAGCCCACCGCCGAACTGAACGAACTGGAGGAGGCGCTCAAGCGCCTCGTGGCCCGCATCGCGATGATCCTCCAGGCGGAAAAATGCGTGTTCATGATCCACGACCCCGATGAGGACGAGCTTTTCGCCGACAAGCCCGCCCTCGGCTTCACGGACGAACAGGTAAAGACGCTGCGGGTCCGGACCACCCAGGGCGTGTCGGGCACCGTGTTCCGCGAAAACAAACCCATCATCCTGTACGACGCCGCGAACGACGAGCGCACGGTCAAGGAGAACGTCGCCCTGCTCGGGATACGCAACGGCGTCTGCGTTCCGCTGATCGTCGAGAAGCGCGACGACGAGAACCGGGTCATCGACCGCCGCACCATCGGCGTGCTCCACGTCTTCAACAAGCGCTACGGCAACATCTTCATCGAGGAAGACGTCCACCTGCTGGAGCGCCTCGCCCGCAACGCCGCCTCGATCATCAACACGGCCGAGACCTACCGGCGCGTGGTCCACGAGAAGGAAGAGCTGGTCGAGACCATCCAGAGCCTGTACGCCGGGCTGGTCGTGGTCAACAAGAACGGCCGCATCACCCAGATGAACTCGTCGGCGATGCAGATCTTCGGGCTCACGATTGATGACCTGTCGGGCGGCAAGACGTACGACGCCGTGATCAAGGACGACAAGGTGCAGCAGGTGCTGCGCCAGGCGCTGGAAGAGGAGACGGGCGTCGCCGAGGAGGTGACGCTGGCCGACCCGATCAACCCGGACCAGCAGCACATCTACCAGGTGCAGAGCACCCTCGTGCGCAACGAGTCCGGCGACACCGTCAGCACCGCGGCCATCTTCAACGACATCACCGAGATCCGCAACGTGGACAAGATGAAGACCGCGTTCGTCTCCACCGTCTCCCACGAGCTGCGCACGCCGCTCACGTCGATCAAGGGCTTCATCTCGACGCTCCTGCAGGACACCGACGGCTTTTACGACAACGAGACCCGCCACGAGTTCTACACCATCATCGACACCGAGTGCGACCGGCTGACGCGCCTGATCACCGACCTGCTGAACGTGTCGCGCATCGAGTCCGGCAAGTCGCTCCAGCTCAACCTGAAAAAGGGCGTCAACCTGCACGATCTGTGCGAAAAGGTCGTGCGGGCGCAGAAGTCGTACACCACCAAGCACGAGCTGCACATCAAGCTCGACCCGGCCATCCCGCTCATCGAGGCCGACGAAGACAAGATCGACCAGATCCTGACGAACCTGGTCAACAACGCCATCAAGTACTCGCCCAAGGGCGGCAACGTGACCCTCCACGCCAAGATGATGAGCACGGACCTCGTCCAGCTCGGCGTGTCCGACGAGGGCATGGGCATCCCCAAGGAACAGCTGAGCAAGATGTTCCAGCGCTTCCACCGCATCGACAACCGCGACACGCGGGAGATCGGCGGCACGGGCATCGGCCTGTTCCTGGTGAAGAACCTGGTCGAGACCCACCACGGCAAGATCTGGATCGAGTCCGAGGTCGGCAAAGGCACGACGTTCTTTTTCACGCTGCCCACCGAGCAGCCGGAAGAGGAAGAAGGCGGCGATACGGGCGGCAACCTTGCGAGCCGAGTGGCGGGGTAAAGAGCCACGGAACGTGCGGCGACGAGCGTGACCCGCGGCCGTGGGGGGCGCGGCGCGTGGTGACCGTAGTGATCGCGCGCGCGCCCGGCACCGAAGACCTGGAACTGCCGGCTTATGCCACGGAGGGCGCCGCGGGGATGGACCTGCGCGCCGCCGTCGAGGGCGAGATGTGCCTGGATCCCGGGGAGTGGCAGGCCATTCCCACGGGTATAATGGTCGCGATCCCGCCGGGTTACGAGGCGCAGGTGCGTCCCCGTTCGGGCCTCGCGCTGCGGCACGGCATCGGGATGGTCAACGCGCCGGGCACGATCGACAGCGACTACGCGGGCGTCGTTCAGGTGCTGCTGATCAACCACGGCCGGGAGCCGTTCTCGATCCGGCGGGGCGACCGGATCGCCCAACTCGTGGTGGCGCCGGTGGCGCGCGTCGCGTGGTCGGAACAGGAAACGCTGCCGGAAACGGCGCGCGGCGCGGGCGGCTTCGGCCACACCGGCAGGCGATAGGACAGGCTGGTCCGCCGCAGGAGCGCGGGGAGCGACATGGCAGGCCAAAGCGATACAACCGGGGCGCGCCGGGAACCGCTGGTCGGGGCATCCGCGCCCCCCACCGGCAACGGTTCCCGCGTCCCATTCTCCCCGCCGACGGGCCGGGACGAGGAGGAGAGCCGGGTCGGTCCGCTCCTTGCGCGGGCGAACCTGCTGCGCCTGCGCGGCCAGTGGGACGAGGCCGTGGCCGTCTGCACGGAGGCGCTCCGCAAGGCCCCCGAGTCGCCCACAGCCCATTCGCTGCTCGGCGACATCTACGAGGCCCAGGGCAAGATGGACGACGCCCTCCAGTGGTTCGGCATGGCCGTCGACCTGGACCCGGCCAACAAGGCCGACCGGGCCAAGCTGGACCGCGTGGTGCAGGCACAGCGTCGGGCGCTGCTGTCCGAGGAGAAGGGCGCCGGAGGGAGGGCGGCGGCGGGCGGACCCGCGAGCGCCGCGGACCCGGGCAACCGCACGTTGGAGTGGTTCGACCGCATCTTCCCGCCCGGCAAGTCGGAAAGCGTCGCCCGCATCATCTGGCTCCTGTCCGGAGTGGTGGCGCTCATCCTCCTGCTCGCGGTGGCGTTCGTGCTGCTGGAAGGCGGCAACAACAACGCACAGAACCCGCCCGCCCCGATCTTCTCGCCCGCGACGCCCGCCCCCGTCGTCGTGCGGCCCGATCCGGGCGCGCCGCCGCCGCCGCCGCTCACCCCACAGGCGCCGCCCGCCCCGCGCCCGCCCGATAGCCCGGCGCCCGGTTCCACGGCCCCCCCGGCCGGACCC